>JBMTER010000059.1:0-9187 GCA_049433345.1 Gaiellales bacterium
TCCCGGCAGTCGAACGCCACGGCCATGGCCCGCGGGGCGAGCAGGTCCCAGGCGGCGACGAGCATCGACACGGTGCCCTGCAGGAGGCCGATCGGCCGGCCGGTCGAGCCGGTCAGCGGCGGCAGCGCGTGGTAGGCGCGATGCGCCAGGGCGTCGCCGTCGACGATGAGCAGGGGCTCGCAACGCGCCACGCGGCTACCATACCCGTCCGATCATGCTCGATCCCCGCCGCAATCCCCGCCTGATCGAGGCCCTGCAGCTGCTCGCGCCCGGCGCCGAGCTCCGGCTCGGCATCGACGACATCATCAAGGGGCACCTCGGTGCCCTGATCGTGATCGGCGAGCCCGGCGAGGTCGCGCCGCTCTGCTCGGGGGGGCTCGAACTCGACATCCCGTTCTCCGCGGCGATGCTCTACGAGGTCGCCAAGATGGATGGCGCGATCGTGGTCGAGCGCGACCTCTCGCGGATCCTGCGCGCGAACGTGCACCTGATGCCGGATGCGGCGATGCCGACCACGGAGACCGGCACGCGCCACCGTACGGCCGAGCGCGTCGCGCGGCAGACCTCCGCGATCGTGGTCGCGATCTCGCAGGAGCGCGACACGGTCAACGTCTACACGGGCGGCTCCCGCTACCAGCTCGATCCGATTCCCGAACTGCTGACGAAGGCCACGCAGGGACTCGCCACGCTGCAGGGCCATCGCGAGCAGCTCGAGCGCGGCGCCGACGACCTGACCGCACAGGAGCTGCGCGGTTCCGTGTCCCTCGACGACGTCCTCAACGTGCTGCAGCGCGCCGAGATGGCGGCGCGGATGATCGACGAGATCACGCGCAACGTCGCCGAGCTCGGCCTCGACGGGCGGCTCGTGGCGATGCAGCTCGCCGAGCTGTCGGAGGGCGTGGTGGAGGAGCGTCGCGCGATCATCCGCGACTACCGCTCCGACGAGGCGACCGGTGGGCCGGACGAGGTCCTCGAGCGCCTCGCCGCCCTCCGTTACAGCGAGCTGGTCGACATCGCCTGCGTGGCGCGCGCGATGGGCTTCGCCGAGCGACCCGAGGGCGATCCGCGCCCCCGCGGCTACCGCGCGCTGGCCCGCATCCCGTCCCTGACGGACGACGACGCCGACCGGATCGTGGCGGCCTTCCCCACCTACGCGGCGCTGATGCGGGCGACCCTGCGCGAGCTGCAGGCGGTCGACGGGCTCGAGCCCGGCCGCGCCGCCGAGGTGCAGCAGGGCCTGCGGCGCCTGCAGGACCGGCACCTGCGCACGTAGGCGAAACCTCCCCCGTTCGGCCCCGAGTCCGGTTATCCTTCCGGTCCACGCACGGGAGGAGCGCCGAGTGTTCAAGGTCGGAGACCGGATCGTCTATCCCCAGCACGGAGCTGGCGTCATCGATGGGATCGAGAAGCGCACGGTGCTGGGCGAGGAGGTCGAGTACCTGACGATCAGGATCCTGTCCGACGACCTCGTCGTGCGCATCCCCGTCAACCGCGTCGACGAGCTCGGCCTGCGGCGCGTGATGGACCAGAAGGGCGCCAACGCGGTGCTCGCGGTCCTCGCCGAGGACGTCACGGAGGACACCGGCTCGTGGAGCCGGCGCTTCCGCATGAACAAGGACAAGATCCGCTCCGGCGACGTCAAGGAGATCGCGGAGGTCATCCGCGACCTCTCCCTGCGCGACTCCGAGCGGCCCCTGTCGTCCGGCGAGCGGCAGCTGCTCGCCCAGGCCAAGCGCATCCTCTCGTCAGAGCTCCGCTGGGTGCTCGACAAGGACGAGGAGGAGACCAACGCGCATCTGGACAAGCTCCTCGCCGACCTCGCGGCGGCCCGCGCCGAGGCGCGCGCGGCCCGCGCGTAGGCGTCGATGGGCGACGCGGTCGCCGTCTGGGCGGTCGTCGTCGCGGCGGGCTCCGGCGAGCGGCTCGGGGCCGAGCAGCCCAAGGCCTTCGTCGCGTTCGGCGATGAGCCGCTCGTGGCCGCATCCCTCGGCGCGCTCGACGAGCACCCGGCGATCGACGGCATCGTGCTGGTGGTTCCCGAGGGCTGGGAGGAGCGCGCGACGTTCATGTGCGACGAGATCGGCGCCGGCAAGGTCGCCGTCGCCGTCCCGGGCGGCCCGTCGCGGTCCGACTCGGTCGCGCTCGGCGTCGCCGAGGTGCCGGACGATGCGGCGCTGATCCTGGTGCACGACGCGGCGCGACCGCTGCTGCCGGCCGACCTCGTCGACCGCGTCCTGGCAGGCTTCGCCGACGGCCCCGATGGCGTCGTGCCGGGCCTCGAGCTGGCGGACACGGTCAAGCGCGTCGATGCCGCCGGGCGCGTCGAGGAGACCCTGCCGCGCGCCGAGCTGCGCGCGGTGCAGACGCCCCAGGCCTTTCGCGCGGACGTCCTGCGGCGTGCGCTCGCGGGGCCCGAGCGGGCGACGGGCACCGACTGCGCGAGCCTTGTCGAGCGGATCGGCGGTGACGTGCGCGTCGTCGTGGGCGATCCGCGCTGCCTGAAGGTGACGACCCGCGCCGACCTCGAGCGCGCGCTGGAGCTGCGGTCCGCGTGATCGACCACCACACGCACCTCGCGCCCGATGACCACGCCCTCGACGAGGAGGTGCTCTCGGTCGAGCGGATCGCCGCCCACGCCTCGGCGGCGCTCGCGCGCGGCCTCGACGCGGTCTGCGTGACGGAGCACATCTACCGCTTCCGGGTCGCGCAGCCGGCCTGGCAGCACCCGTACTGGCAGGAGCAGACCACCTGGGACATCGACGCCTACTGGGAGGCGCTGGCCGAAGCCAAGGAGATCGGCTTCCCGCTGCGGATCGGGATCGAGTGCGACTGGCTGCCCGAGCACCAAGACGTCCTCGTCGACGCGCTCGCGGGGCGCCCCTGGGACGTCATCCTCGGGTCGATCCACTGGGTCGACGAGGGCGCCGTCGACTACGACCGCTACTCGGCCTTCGACGTGATCGAGCCCGACGCGCTCTGGCGCGGCTACGTCGACCGCTACGCGCGGGCGGCGCTGAGCGGGCAGTTCGACGTGATGACCCACGCCGACCTGCCGAAGTCGTTCGGGCCGCTGCCCGGGGCCGCGGTTCTCGAGCAGGCCTACGACGACATCGCCGACGCCGTGCGCGAGGCCGGCGTCTGCGTCGAGATCTCCACGGCCGGCCTGCGCAAGGCCGCGCGCGAGGTCTATCCGGGGCCGGCGCTGCTCGAGCGCCTGCAGGCCCGCGAGGTGCCGAGCGTCCTGGCCTCGGACGCGCACGAGCCCGAGAACGTCGGTCACGCCTTCGATCAGGCGCTGGCCGCGGCGGCCGCGGCGGGCTACACCGAGGTGATGGAGTTCTCGGGGCGCGAGCGACGGGCGGTGCCCCTTGGCTGACCTGCGCGTCGGCACCGCGGTGGACGCCCACCGGCTGGTGGCGGGCCGCCCGCTCGTCCTCGGCGGCGTCACGATCGAGCACGAGCTGGGGCTCGAGGGCCACTCCGACGCGGACGTGGTCTGCCACGTCCTGACGGATGCGCTGCTCGGCGCCGCCGGGATCGGCGACATCGGGCGCATGTTCCCGAACACGCCGGAGTGGGAGGGGGCGGCCTCGATCGACCTCCTGCGCCGCGCCACCGAAGCCGTCGGCGAGCACGGCTGGCGGCTCGTCAACGCCGACTGCATGGTCGTCTGCATGGCGCCGCGAATCGCACCGCACGTCGATGAGATGCGGGTGCGCTGCGCGGACGCGATGGGCGCGACCGCGGATCGCGTGTCGATCCGCGCCACCGGCACGGACGGGCTCGGCTTCACGGGGCGCGGCGAGGGCATCGCCGCGCAGGCCGTGGTCCTGCTCGAGCGCTAGGCCTCCGCGCCGCCCTTCGGGATCGGCGGCAGCTGGAAGCCGCCCATCTCCTGCAGCCGGTCGATCCGCTCCTGCAGGGGCGGGTGCGTGTCGAAGAGCCCGCCGATCGACGAGCGCAGCCCGTGGTTGTCGCGCAGGGGCGACTCGATCCAGAGGTGCGCGGTCGCGCGGTTGACGTGGCGCAGCGGATGCTGGTCGACGGCGAGCTTGTAGAGGGCGCGCGCGAGGCCCTCGGGGTCGCCGGTCAGCTCGGCCGCGGTCGCATCCGCGAGGTACTCGCGTCGGCGCGAGAGCGACATCTGCAGGAGCGCGCCGCCGATCGGGGCGAGGATGATCGCCGCGATCGCCAGGATGGCGCCGATCGGGTTCTGGTTGTTCGAGTTGCGGCCGCCGCCGAACACGGTCGCCCAGAGCAGCATGTCGGCGATCATCGAGATCACGCCGACCATCACCGCGGCGAGCGTCATCAGGCGCACGTCGCGGTTGCGGATGTGAGCCATCTCGTGGGCCATCACGCCCTCGAGCTCGCGGCGGTCGAGGAGCGCGAGGATGCCCGTCGTGGCGGCGACGTAGGCCTTGTCCGGGGTGCGGCCCGCCGCGAAGGCGTTCGGCGCCTGGTCTTCGATGATGTAGACGTCGGGCGTCTTCGGCAGCCCGGCTGCGATCGCGGCGTTCTCGACGGCGCGGAAGAGCTCCGGCGCCTGCTCCTTGGCGATCGGACGGGCGCCGCTCGCGGAGGCCACGATCGACCCGGCGGCCACGTAGGCGAAGAAGCCGTAGCCGATCGCGACGAGCGCCATGATCAGCCCGAATCCCTGCCCGAAGAAGACGTAGATGGCGGCGACGACGAGCGCCATCAGGATCACGAACAGGGCGAGGACGACGACGGTGCGCAGGCGCGCCGAGCGGATCTGCTCCTGGAGCGTCATGCGCCGAGCTGGACCCTGACCGGATCGCGCTCCGCGTCATCCTCGATGCGGTAGAACGCGCGCGGCCCGAAGCCGAACAGTCCCGCGATCACGCTCGCCGGGAACGACTGCTGCTTCGTGTTGAAGCGCTGCACGACGTTGTTGTAGTAGCGGCGCGCGGCGGCGATCTTGTCCTCGGTGTCGGACAGCTCGGTCTGCAGCTGCGTGAACGACTCGACGGCGCGCAGCTCGGGGTAGGCCTCGGCCACCGCGAGCAGGCCGCCGAGCGCGCCGCGGGTCTCGCCGTCGGCGGCCGCCTTGTCGCCGAGGGTGCGCGCCTCGAGGGTGTGGGCGCGCGCCGTGGTCACGCGCTCGAACGCCTCCTGCTCGTGCGCGGCGTAGCCCTTGACCGCCTCGACCAGATTGGGGATCAGGTCGGCGCGGCGCTTGAGCTGGATGTCGATCGAGGACTCGCCCTGCTCGGCCTCGTTGCGCAGGCGCACGAGGCCGTTGTAGGTGAGCACGAGCCACAGCAGCACGACGACGATGAGCGCGGCGATGATGATCCAGACAGTGGTGCTCATGGGGGCGGCTGCGTTCCTCGATCAGGCGTGCCGCCCACATGGGCGGCGTACCCGAAGCGTACAAGCCGCGGACCGGTCCCGGCTGTTCGCGGTCACGCGGGCAGGGCGAGCGTGCCGTCGCGCTCGACCGCCAGGCCGTCGCGGACCAGGGCGTCCGCGATCTCGGGGTCGGCGTCGGCGAGGGCGACGGGGCCGTCGCGGAGCCGGTCGAGCAGGCGCCCGCGGGCCTGCCGTCGCGAGCCCTCGAAGGGGCTCTGGCGGCGCGCGGGCTCGAAGCGCCGGCCACGGCTCGGGCAGGAGTCGGCCAGCGGGCAGCGCTCGCAGCGGGGGACCCGGGCCAGGCAGACGGTGGCGCCGAGGTCGAAGAGGCCCTGGGTGAGGTCGTGGGCGCGGCCCGGCGGCGGCTCGATGGACGTCGCGCCGAGGGCGCGCTCGAGGATGCGGCGCACGTTGACGTCCTCGGGCACGACGTCGTGGTCGAAGCAGATCGCGCAGACCGCGGCCGCCGTGTAGGGCCCCACGCCGGGCAGGCGCCGCCAGCCGGCGACGTCGACGGGCACGCCCTCGTCGGCGAGGATCCGGCAGGCGCGGTGCAGGTTGAGCGCGCGGCGGTTGTAGCCGAGGCCCTTCCAGGCGGCGATCACCTCGGCGGGGGAGGCGTCGGCGAGGTCGCGCGCCGTCGGCCACCGCTCGAGCCACGTCCGCCAGCGCTCGACCACGCGCTCGACCTGGGTCTGCTGGAGCATCACCTCGCTGACGAGGATCGCGTAGGGGTCGCGGGTGCGCCGCCACGGCAGGTCGCGGCCCTCCACGGCGTACCAGGCGATGACGCGGTCGGCGAGGTCCTCGGGCGTCAGCGGCACACCGGCAGGGTAGTGCGCGTGCGGGCCGTGCGAATCCGCGTGATCTAGTTGACTAAGTGGACTAACATACGTGGCACGATGGACGACATGGTCAACGTGCACGAGGCCAAGACGCACCTCTCGCGCCTGCTCGCCCGCGTGGAGGCGGGAGAGGAGATCGTGATCGCGCGCGGCGGCACTCCGATCGCGCGGATCGTGCCGATGCCGGCGCCGCGGAAGTGGCCCGGGCCGGGGATCATGAAGGGGCTCGCGTGGGCCGCCGACGACGCCTGGGACCCCGATCCCGAGCTCGAGGAGGCGTGGATGGCCGACGAGGACTGGATGTTCCCGCCGAGGGCCGATGGCGATCCTGCTTGACACCCAGGCCGCCTGGTGGTGGCTGATGGACGACGGTCGCCTCGACGCGCAGGCCCGCCGCCTTGTGGCGGAGGAGATCGAGCGCCGGACCGCGTTCGTCAGCGCGCTCTCCGTGCTGGAGGCGGTGGGGAAGGCGCTGCGCGGCAAGCTGGGCCTGCCGGACGGGTTCGAGGACATCATCGAGCGGTCGGGCGTGCGCACCCTGCCCTTCGACCTCCGCGACTCGCTCGCCACCCGCGAGCTCCCCCGCATCCACGCCGACCCCTTCGACCGCGGCATCGCCGCGCAGGCGCTGCGTCGCGACCTCACCCTGGTGACCAGCGACGCTCGTCTCGCCGAGTACCCGATCGCCGTCTACCGCCTGTGACCCCTGCCATCCTGCGCCCGTGACGGTCCGCGTCCGCTTCGCCCCCGCCCCGACGGGTGATCTGCACGAAGGCGGCGCGCTGGTGGCTGTGGCCAACCACCTGCTGCGGCGGCGGGAGGGCGGTGTGCTCATCCTGCGGATCGACGACACCGACGCGGAGCGCCTCGACCCCGCGGCGGAGACGCGGATCGCGGCCGACCTCGCCTGGCTCGGGATCATCCCGGACGAGGGCCCTGACGCGGGGCCATACGCCCCGTACCGCCAGTCCGAGCGGGCCGACCGCCACCGCGCGGCGGCCGAGCGCCTGGTGGCCGCCGGGGCCGCCGAGCGGGGGCCCGACGGGGCGGTGTTCCTGGCCGCGCCGACGGCGGACGTGGTCGTCCCCGATCTCAGCCGCGGACCGATCCGGATCCCTGCCGACGAGCTCGGCCCGACCGTGCTGGTACGCGCCGACGGCCGCCCGACCTACCACCTCGCCACCGCCGTCGACGACCACGAGCTGGGCATCACGCACGTTCTGCGCGGCGAGGACCACCTCGTCAACAGCGCCCGCCAGCTCGCGCTGTGCGCCGCGCTCGGCGTCGCGCCGCCCGCCTTCGCGCACCTGCCGATCGTCGTCGGCGCCGCCGGCGGGCGGCTCTCGTCGCGCTCGGGCGCGCTCGGGATCGGCCGCCTGCGCGACGCCGGCCATCTGCCCGAGGCCGTCGCGGACTGGCTCGCCCGCTCCGCCTGCCCGCCGCTCACGGCCCTGCCCGCGTCCGAGCTGGACGCGCTCGCCGCCGCCTTCGACCCGACCCGGCTCGGGCACGGCACCACGCACCTCGATCCGGTGCTCCTCGCTGCGCTGGGACGCGACCACCTGGCCCGCCTCGAGCCCGCGGAGCGGGCCCGGCGGATCGCCGCGTGGATGGGGGAGGAGGCCGACGCGACGGCGATCGCCGCGCTCGCCCCGGGCCTGACCGACGCCGCGACCCTCGCCGAGGCCGAGGCGGCCGTGCGGGGCGTCCTCGACGCTCAGCCGCTCGCGACGGCCGGCGAGGCGGACCGCGCCGCGGCCGCGGCGCTGATCGCCGCGCTGCCCGCTGCACCCGACCCGCTCGACGCCACCGCGGCCGAGGGACTGATCGCGGCGCTCGGCTGCGGCAAGCGGCCGCTACGGCGCGTCCTGACGGCGACAGACAGCGGCATCCCGCTACCGTTCGTCCTCGCCGCCCTGCCGCGTGCGACGGCGCTCGCCCGCGCGCGGGCCGTCCTCGACCAGCCATGACCCTCCGCCTCTACGACTCCCTGCGGCGCGACGTCCACGACGTCGAGCCGCTCCAGCCGGGTCGGCTCGGGCTGTACGTCTGCGGTCCCACGGTCTACGGCCCCGTCCACGTCGGCAACGCGCGCCCGTTCGTGATCGCGATGACGCTGGCCCGCCACCTGCGCCGTCAGGGCTGGCAGGTGCAGGTGGTCTCCAACCTGACCGACATCAACGACAAGATCTACGCGGCTGCCGCTGCCGAGGGCATCGACAGCCGCGAGCTCGCCGCGCGCGAGGCCGCCGGCTACGTGGCTGACACCTCGCGGCTCGGCCTCGGCCGGCCCGACGTCGAGCCGACGGTGACGGAGTCCCTGCCGGGGATCATCGCGATGACGGAGGCGCTGATCGCCTCGGGCCACGCCTACGCGAGCGACGGCGACGTCTACTTCGACGTCGCCGGTTTCCCGTCGTACGGGGCCCTGTCGGGCCAGCAGGTCGACGAGATGCAGCCGGAGGAGATAACGGCGAAGAAGCGCGCGCCACTGGACTTCGCGCTGTGGAAGGCGCAGAAGCCCGGCGAGGACGCCGCCTGGGACTCGCCCTGGGGGCCGGGTCGCCCGGGCTGGCACATCGAATGCTCGGCGATGGCCATGAGCGCGCTCGGCGAGGAGATCGACATCCACGGCGGTGGCATCGACCTCAAGTTCCCGCACCACGAGAACGAACGCGCCCAGTCCGAGGCCCTCACCGGTCGCCCGTTCGCGCGCACGTGGCTCCACAACGGGCTCCTGCGCTTCGGCGGCGACAAGATGTCGAAGTCGCTCGGCAACGTCGAGCGACTGCGCGACGCGCTCGACCGGATGGAGCCCGAGACCCTGCTGGCGCTGTTCGCGCGGGCCCACTACCGCTCGAACGTGGACTACAGCCCGGACTCCCTCGACGATGCGGCGAAGTCGAACGACCGCCTGCGCGAGGCCCTGCGCCGTGCCGCGCGCGCGGCCCGCGACGCGGCACCCC
>JBMTER010000060.1:0-9124 GCA_049433345.1 Gaiellales bacterium
GCGCCGACGGCCCGGAAGAACCGCCCGACCAGTGCGACGGCCTCCTGGGCCGGCGGCGTCTCGGGACGCGGGCGGGCGCGCCGGCCGGCGGGGACCGACGGGCCGCTCAGGCGGGGCTGGTTCGGACCGCCGGGGCCGCCCTGGCCGCCACGCGGGCGGCGGCCGCCCTCGGGACGATCGCCGCGCTCGCCGCCGCGCTCGCCGCCCCCACCGGGGCCGCGACGCCGCGCCGGGCGGGCGGGGCCGAGCTCCTCGATCGCGCCCTTGGCGCCGCCCTTGCGGCGACGGGCGTCGACCTCACCGAGGCGCGTGGCGCCCTGGTCGTCGGGCTCGTAGCCCTCGGGCATGCTCTCGCCCTTGTTGATCCAGACCTTGACGCCGATGCGGCCGTAGGTCGTCTTGGCCTCGGCGAAGCCGTAGTCGATGTCGGCGCGCAGCGTCTGGAGCGGCACGCGGCCCTCCGAGTACTGCTCGGTGCGGCTCATCTCGCCACCGCCGAGGCGGCCGCCGCACTTGATGCGGACGCCCTGGGCGCCGGAGCGCACCGCCGACTGCATCGAGCGCTTCATCGCGCGCCGGAAGGCGACGCGGTTCTGCAGCTGCTCCGCGACGGACTGCGCCATCAGCCGCGCGTCGAGCTCGGGGCGCTTGATCTCGTTGATGTTGATCTGGACGGCGCGGCCGGTGATCGCGTGGACCTCCTTGCGCAGCGCGTCGACCTCGACGCCGGACTTGCCGATCACGATGCCCGGGCGGGCCGTGTAGATGTCGATCGTGATCTTCTGCGAGTCCTTGCGGATGTGGATGTCCGAGAGGCCCGCGTGGCTCAGCTTGTTGTGGATGTGCTCGCGGATCCTGATGTCCTCGCCGAGGTAGCGGGAGAACTCGCGGCCGGAGACCCAGTTCGACTTCCAGTCGTGGATGATCCCCACGCGGAGGCCACCGGGATGCACCTTCTGACCCATCAGGCCTTCTCCCCGTCGTCGGTCTTCTTGGGCGCGCGCTTGCGCGGCGCCGGCTTCTTCTCGGCCTCGTCGCCCGTGGCCTCGGCCTTCGGCTTGGGCTGGGCGCGCGGCTTCTTCTCGGCCGGGGCGGCGGCGGCGGCCTTCGGCTTCGCGGGGCGCTGCGGCTTGGCGGGCTTCTCCTCGGCGGCGGCAGCGGTCGCGACCTCGGCCTCGGCGGCGGCCGCGGTCTCGACCTCGGCGCCCTGCGCCTGCTTCGAGGCGGCGACGCGCTTGGCGCGGGCCTGGTCGGACGAGGCGCGCTTCGGCGCGGCCGTCTCGGTCGCGGCGCCGTCGGCGATGATCTCGCCGGTCGTCGAGCGCAGCAGGATCACGATGTGCGACGTGCGCTTGCGGATGCGGCTGGCGCGACCGCGGGCGCGCGGCTTGAAGCGCTTGATCGTGAAGCCCTCGTCGGCGTAGGCGGCGTGCACGACGAGGTCGTCGGGCGAGAGCCCGTGGTTGACCTCGGCGTTCGTGACGGCGCTGCGCAGCACCAGCTCGACGTCCTTCGCCGCGGCACGCGGCGAGAACAGGAGCTGCCGGCGCGCGTCGAGCACGGAGCGGCCGCGGATGTCCTCGAGCACGAGGCGCACCTTGCGCGGCGACGAGCGCACGTGGCGCGCCTCGGCGCGCACGAGGCCCGTGGCGGCGTAGGAGTGGCGCTTGACCGACATCAGCCGCGCCTCGACTGCTTGTCGGCGACGTGGCCGCGGTACGTCCGCGTCGGGGCGAACTCGCCGAGCTTGTGCCCGACCATCGCCTCGGAGACGAACACCGGGACGTGCTTGCGCCCGTCGTGCACCGCGATCGTGTGGCCGACCATCTCCGGGAAGATCGTCGACGCGCGCGACCAGGTCTTGAGCATCTTCTTGTCCTTCGAGGCGTTCTGCTCCTCGATGCGCTTGAGGAGCCTCTCGTCCACGAACGGACCCTTTTTCGACGAGCGGGACATGCGCTACCTCTTGCCCTTCCCACGGCGCCGGCCGCGGACGATGTCCGCCGACGACGCCTTCTTCGGATCGCGGGTGCGGCGGCCGAGCGTCGGCTTGCCCCACGGGGTGACGGGGTGCGACCCCTTGTTCTTGCCCTCGCCGCCGCCGTGCGGGTGGTCGACGGGGTTCATCGCGGTGCCGCGGACGCCGGGCCGCTTGCCCTTCCAGCGCGAGCGGCCGGCCTTGCCGCCAGACTCGTTCTCGTGCGTCGTGTTGCCGACCTGGCCGATCGCGGCGCGGCAGTGCGCGCTGACGCGGCGCAGCTCGCCGGACGGCAGGCGCAGGAGCGCCGTCTCGGCCTCCTTGGCGACGAGCTGGGCGCTGGTGCCGGCGGAGCGGCACATGCGCGCGCCCTGGCCGGGGCGCAGCTCGACCGCGTGGACCGTCGTGCCGGTCGGGATGTTGAGGAGCGGCAGCGCGTTGCCCGGCTTGATGTCGGCGTCGGGGCCGGACTGCACCATCGCGCCGACCTCGAGGCCGACGGGGGCGATGATGTAGGCCTTCGCGCCGTCGACGTAGTGGAGCAGCGCGATGCGGGCGGAGCGGTTCGGGTCGTACTCGATCGCGGCGACCTTCGCGGGCACGCCGTCCTTGACGCGCTTGAAGTCGACCAGGCGGTAGCGGCGCTTGTGGCCGCCGCCCTGGTGACGGGTCGTGATGCGGCCGGTGTTGTTGCGGCCGCCCTTGTTCGAGACGGGCGCGAGCAGGCTCTTCTCCGGCGTCGACTTCGTCACCTCGGCGAAGTCGGACACCGACATGAAGCGGCGCCCCGGGGAGGTCGGGCGGAAATGGCGGACGCCCATTACGCGACCCCCTCGAAGATCGGGATGGACTGGCCCTCGGCGACCTGCACGACGGCCTTCTTGCCGCCGGGCCGCGTGCCGCGATGGACGCCGCGGCGCTTCGGCTTCGACGGCACGTTGACCATGCGGACCTCGACCACGTCGACGTCGAAGATCGCCTCTACGGCCTGGCGGACCTGCGTCTTGTGGGCGTCGGGGTGCACGCGGAACGTGTACTTGCCGCTGGCGGTCAGGGAGTACGACTTCTCGCTGACGACGGGGCCGAGGATCACGGAGCGGGCATCGGGCGTGGTCGAGCTCATGCCACGGCCTCCTTCGCCTTCGCGGCCGGATCGAGGGTGCGGACGATCTCCTCGAGGGCGGCCTTCGACACGAGCAGGCGCCGCGCCCACAGGAGGTCACCCACGCCGACCTCGGCCGGCGTCAGGACCGCGGAGCGCGGCAGGTTGCGGAACGACAGGGCCGCGGCCTCCTCGTCGGGCTGCACGACGACCACGAGGGGCGCCTCCATCCAGCCGTCGACGAGCGCGAGCGCGTCCTTCGTCTTCGGGGCCGCGAAGGCGTCGGCCTCGAAGACGCCGATCGAGCCGAGCCGGGCGTGCTGCGTGAGGCCCATGCAGCGGGCCTTGCGGTACGCCTTCTTGTTCACCTTGACCGCGTACGAGCGCGGCTGCGGCCCGAACACGACGCCGCCGCCGGTGAACTGCGCGGCGCGGGTCGTGCCCTGGCGGGCACGGCCGGTGCCCTTCTGGCGGAACGGCTTCGCGCGACCGCCCGCGACCATGCCGCGGGTCTTCGTCGCGTGCGTGCCCTGGCGGCGACCGGCGTTCTCGGCCGTCACGACCTCGTGCAGGAGGCCCGCAGCGGGGTCGACGCCGAACACGGCCTCGGGCAGGGGCACGGTGCCCTTGCCGCCGACGATGGGAGCGGTCAGGCTCATCAGTGCGCGTCCTCCCGGATCTCCACGAGACCGCCGGTCGGACCCGGGATCGCGCCGGACACGAGCAGCACGTTGCGGCTCGGGTCGACGTCGATCACGGTCAGCCCGCGCTGGGTGACCCGCTCATTGCCCATCTGGCCCGCCATCCGCTTGCCCTTGAAGACGCGCGACGGCCAGGCGGACTGGCCGATCGAGCCGGGCGCGCGGACGTTGTGCGAGCCGTGCGTGACGGGACCGCGGCTGAAGTTATGCCGCTTGATGGTGCCCGCGAAGCCCTTGCCGACGCTCGTGCCGGAGACCTTGACGTGGTCGCCGGGTCCGAACACGGACACGGTCACGGCCTCGCCGACTGCGAGGTCGGTGGTGCCGCGGAACTCGCGCAGGTGCCGGTGCGGACCGACGCCGGCCTTGGCCAGGTGGCCCGCCTCCGGCTTCGAGAGCGAGGCCTGGTCGACCGTCTCGTACGCCAGCTGCACGCCGTCGTAGCCGTCGGCCTCGGCCGTGCGCACGCCGACGATCGGGCACGGGCCCGCCTCGATCACGGTCACGGGCAGGCGCGCCCCGTCCTCCGTGAAGAGCTGGGTCATGCCCAGCTTGCGTCCGATGATGGCCTTCATGTCCTAGAGCTTGATCTCGATGTCGATGCCGGCGGGCAGATCGAGCCGCATCAGCGAGTCGACCGTCTTCGGCGTGGGGGAATGGATGTCGATCAGCCGCTTGTGGGTCCGGATCTCGAAGTGCTCTCGCGAGTCCTTGTCCTTGAACGGCGACCGGATCACGCAGTAGACGTTCTTCTCCGTGGGCAGGGGCACCGGGCCGGAGACGGTCGCGCCGGAGCGCACCGCCGTCTCGACGATGTCCTTCGCCGACCGGTCCAGTGTCTGGTGGTCGTAGCCCTTGAGGCGGATGCGGATCTTCTGCTCGGCCAACGTCTCTGCTACTTGATGATCTTCGTGACGACGCCGGCGCCGACGGTGCGGCCACCCTCGCGGATGGCGAAGCGCAGGCCCTCGTCCATGGCGATCGGCTGGATCAGCTCGACCTTGATCGACGTGCGGTCGCCGGGCAGGCAGATGTCCGTGCCGTCGGGCAGGACCACCGCGCCGGTGACGTCCGTCGTGCGGAAGTAGAACTGGGGCCGGTAGCCCGACAGGAAGCGGGTGTGGCGACCGCCCTCCTCCTTGGTCAGGACGTAGATGTCGGCCTCGAAGTCCGTGTGCGGGGTGATCGAGCCCGGCTTGGCCAGGACCTGGCCGCGCTCGACGTCCTCGCGCTTGAGTCCGCGCAGGAGGCAGCCGGCGTTGTCGCCCGCCTCGCCGCGATCGAGGTCCTTGTTGAACATCTCGACGCCGGTGACCGTGGTCTTCTCGGTGTCCTTGAGGCCCACGACCTCGACCTCGTCGCCGACCGTGATCACGCCGGTCTCGATGCGGCCCGTGACGACGGTGCCGCGGCCGGTGATCGTGAACACGTCCTCGATCGCCATCAGGAACGGCTTGTCCGTGTCGCGGACGGGCTCCGGGATGTACGAGTCGACGGCGTTCATCAGCTCGACGATCGACTCGGTCCACTGGGCGTCGCCCTCGAGCGCCTTCAGCGCCGAGACCTTGACGACGGGGATGTCGTCGCCCGGGAACTCGTACATGGAGAGCAGCTCGCGGACCTCGAGCTCGACGAGCTCGAGCAGCTCGGGATCGTCCACCATGTCGGCCTTGTTGAGGGCGACGACGATGTACGGCACGCCGACCTGGCGGGCGAGCAGGATGTGCTCGCGCGTCTGCGGCATCGGGCCGTCGGCGGCCGACACGACCAGGATCGCGCCGTCCATCTGGGCGGCACCCGTGATCATGTTCTTGATGTAGTCGGCGTGGCCCGGGCAGTCGACGTGCGCGTAGTGGCGGCCGTCAGTCTCGTACTCGACGTGCGCGGTGTTGATCGTGATGCCGCGCTCGCGCTCCTCGGGGGCGTTGTCGATCGACGCGAAGTCGCGGGCGACGCCGCCGCCGCGCTCGGCGAGGACCTTGGTGATCGCAGCCGTCAGCGTCGTCTTGCCGTGGTCGATGTGGCCGATGGTGCCGACGTTGAGGTGCGGCTTGGTGCGCTCGAACTTCTGCTTGGACATCGTCTTCTCCGGGGCTCCCTGGTCGTCTTTCTCTGTCTCTGTCTCGGTGCTGGCGGCGGGTTACGCCTTCGCCGTGATCGTCTCGGCGATGTTCTTGGGCACTTCCTCGTAGCGGAGGAACTGCATGGTGTAGGTCGCGCGGCCCTGCGAGAGGGAGCGCACGTCGGTCGCGTAGCCGAACATCTCGGCGAGCGGCACGCGGGCGGTGATCACCTGCGCGTTGCCGCGCGGCTCCATGCCCTCGACGCGGCCGCGTCGGCTGTTGAGGTCGCCGATCACGTCGCCCATGTACTCCTCGGGCGTCACGACCTCGACGGCGAAGATCGGCTCGAGCAGGGCGGCATCGCCCTTGCGCAGGCCCTCCTTGACCGCCATCGAGCCGGCGATCTTGAAGGCCATCTCGGACGAGTCGACGTCGTGGTACGAGCCGTCCACGAGGGCGACCTTCACGTCGACGACGGGGAAGCCGGCGATGACGCCCGCCTCGAGCGCCTCCTGGATGCCCTGGTCGACCGCGTTGTGGTAGTCCTTCGGCACGACGCCGCCGACGATCTCGGACGCGAACGAGTAGCCCTCGCCCGGCTCGGTCGGCTCGACGCGCAGCCAGACGTCGCCGTACTGGCCGCGGCCGCCGGTCTGGCGCACGAACTTGCCCTGCACCTTCTCGACCGGCTTGCGGATCGTCTCGCGGTACGCGACCTGCGGCTTGCCGACGTTCGCGTCGACGGAGAACTCGCGCATCAGGCGGTCGACGATGATCTCGAGGTGCAGCTCGCCCATGCCGGCGATCAGCGTCTGGCCCGTCTCCTCGTCCGTCTTGACGCGGAAGGTCGGGTCCTCCTCGGAGAGGCGCTGCAGCGCCGTCGCGAGCTTGTCCTGGTCGGCCTTCGTCTTCGGCTCGACGGCGACCTCGATGACGGGCTCGGGGAAGTCGATCGACTCGAGCAGCACGGCGTTCTTCTCGTCGCAGAGCGTGTCGCCGGTGGTGGTCGACTTGAGGCCGACGGCCGCGGCGATCTCGCCGGCGCCGATCTCCTCGCGCTCCTCGCGGTGGTTGGCGTGCATCTGCAGGATGCGGCCGACGCGCTCCTTCTTGTCGGTCGTCGCGTTGTAGATCGCGGAGCCGGCCGACAGCGTGCCGGAGTAGACGCGGAAGTAGGTCAGCTTGCCGACGAACGGGTCGCTCATGACCTTGAAGGCGAGCGCCGAGAACGGCTCGTCGAGCTTGGCGGCGCGCGTGACCTCCTCCTCCGAGCGCGGCTTGGTGCCGGTCACGGGCGGGATGTCGAGCGGGCTCGGCAGGTACGCGACGACGGCGTCGAGCAGCTGCTGGACGCCCTTGTTCTTGAATGCGGTGCCGCACAGAAGCGGCGTGATCGAGAGGTCGAGGGTGGCCGCGCGAATCGCGGCGACGAGCGCCTGCTCGTCGACCGGCTGGTCCTCGAGGAAGGCCAGCATGATCTCCTCATCGTGGTCGGCGACGGCCTCGATCAGCTCGTGGCGGGCCAGCTCGGCGGCGACCAGGAGGTCGCCGTCGGGATCCGACTCGGACCAGGACAGGCCGCGCTCGTCCTGGTCGAACATGATCGCCTTCATGCGCACCAGGTCGACGACGCCCTTGAAGTCGTCCTCGGCGCCGATCGGGATCTGGATCGCGACGGGGTTCGCGCCGAGGCGGTCGACGATCGTCTGCTTGACGAAGTCGAAGTCGGCGCCGACGCGGTCCATCTTGTTGACGAACGCGATCCGCGGCACGCGGTACTTGTCGGCCTGGCGCCAGACCGTCTCGGACTGCGGCTGGACGCCGGCGACCGAGTCGAACACGGCGACGGCGCCGTCGAGGACGCGCAGGGAGCGCTCCACCTCGACGGTGAAGTCCACGTGCCCGGGCGTATCGATGATGTTGATGCGATGACCGGACCACAGCGCCGTCGTGGCCGCCGACGTGATCGTGATGCCGCGCTCCTGCTCCTGGACCATCCAGTCCATCGTCGCCGCGCCCTCGTGGACCTCGCCCAGCTTGTGGGTGCGGCCCGTGTAGAAGAGGATGCGCTCCGTGACGGTGGTCTTGCCCGCGTCGATGTGGGCCATGATCCCGATGTTGCGGAACTTGCCCAGTTCGCTGGCGGCAGGCGCAGCCGACTCGGTCTGTGTCTCGATGACGGTGCTCATGGGGCTTACCAGCGGTAGTGGGCGAAGGCCTTGTTGGCCTGTGCCATCCGGTAGATGTCGTCCTTGCGCTTGAACGCGCCGCCCTGCTGGTTGGTCGCGTCCAGGATCTCCGCGGCGAGGCGCTCGGCCGAACCGCGCTCGCGGCGCTGGCGGGCGAACGTCACGAGCCAGCGCACGGCGAGCGTGCGGGCGCGGCGCGCGGGCACCTCGACGGGCACCTGGTAGTTGGCGCCGCCGACGCGCCGGCTGCGCGTCTCGAGGGCCGGCGTGACCGACTTGATCGCCTGCTCCAGCACCTCGACGGGCTCGCGACCCGTCTTCTCGCCCACGCTCGAGAGCGCGCCGTAGACGATGCGCTCGGCGGTGGAGCGCTTGCCGTCGAGCATGACCTTGTTGATCACCTGGGTGACCAGGGTCGACCCGTAGACGGGATCGGGAGCGAGCTCCCGGGGGACGATGTCGGCGCGACGCGGCATTACGACTTCTTGGCCCCGTACTTGGAACGGGCCTGCTTGCGGTCCGCGACACCCGACGTGTCGAGCGCGGCGCGGACGATCTTGTAGCGGATACCCGGCAGGTCCTTCACACGGCCGCCGCGGATCAGCACGACGGAGTGCTCCTGCAGGTTGTGACCGATCCCCGGGATGTAGGCCGTGACCTCCATGCCGTTCGAGAGCCGGACGCGCGCGACCTTCCGAAGCGCCGAGTTCGGCTTCTTCGGGGTCGTCGTGTAGACGCGCGTGCACACGCCGCGCTTCTGCGGCGCGCCCTTCAGCGCGGGCGTCTTGTTCTTCGACTTCTCGGGCGTGCGCGGCTTGCGCACCAGCTGGTTGATAGTGGGCACGTAACCTCTATCGGGGGTTTGGCGGCGTCCTCAGGACGCGCGGTGAGAGAAGCGACCGGAGTCGCGACCGGGGAACTGTACGGCAAACACGCGAAAGCGCCAAACGAGAACCGTCACCCCCACGGGGCCGGGTCCGCGCTGGGGGCGCCGCGGCGCCGCTTTCGGAGGTTCTACCGGACGAGTCGGACGCCGACACGCACGTCCGTCACCGGCTCAGGAACTGGAGGGCGAGGGAGGTCTGCTGGTC
>JBMTER010000061.1:0-8946 GCA_049433345.1 Gaiellales bacterium
GAGGCCTCCGGCGGGGCGGCGACGCCGCCCCGCCGGAGTCGCTCCGAGCCGTGCTAGTCGCCGAAGGAGACGAGCACCCAGTTCGACATGATCTTGCGGTTCTCGGTGTGATCGTTCTCCGAGAAGACCGCGAAGACGCGGTAGGTCGTGCCCGCCTTGAGCATGCCCTTGTCCGTCCAGGACGTGGCGCCCGAGCCGGTCCAACCGATGTACTTGGCCCTCTTGGCGCCGTCGGCCTTCGCGTAGATGTGCGCGTGGCCCTGGCCCTTGACGTTCTTCGAGCCCTTGTACGGGACTTTCTTGAAGGCGAAGCCCTCGGGCTCGATCGTGAACTTGAGTCGGCCGGTCTTCGGCCGCTCGTCGTCGATGGTCAGGATGATCGCCTTGGCGTTGCCGACCTGCTGCTTGACGGTGGCGTGGCTGCCCGAGTGGGCGAGCGCAGCGGGGGCGAGCGCCGCGACGGCGAGCAGCGCGAGCGCGAACGGGATGATTCGTCGCATGGGTTTCCTCTCCGGTGTGCGGGGGTGACGACCGTTATGGCCTTGACGGCCTTTCGCCCGGCGCCCGCGGGCGGATCAGTCGGCGATCGCCGCGGTGACGTCCGCCCCGGCGTCCCGCAGGAGCGCCGAATACGGGCAGGCGGCGTCCGCGGCGGCGATCGCCGCTCGCAGGGCATCGCGGGCGAGGCCGTCGACCACGGCGTCGACCGTCACCGTCGAGGCCGCCACCCGGAAGCCGCGCTCGCCGTCCTGGTCGACGCGCACCCGGCAGCGCACGTCGAGGCGCCCCGGCGGCACGCCGGCGTTCGTGAGGACGGACGCGAGGGCCATCGCGAAGCAGCCCGCGTGGGCCGCGGCGAGGAGCTCCTCGGGGCTCGTCTGGTCGCCCGGGGCGCCGATCCGGGTCGGCAGGGACAGCGCGAGGCCGGCGAAGCCGACCGACGAGGCCGCGGACAGCCGCCCCTCGCCACGGGCGAGGTCGCCCTCCCAGACGCAGGTCGCCTCGCGCTCGATCCCACCCATCGGCCCTAGACCGGATCGCGGATCAGCGGCGTCGTGGAGCAGTGCAGCCCGCCGCCGTTGAGGTGCACCTTGTCGTACGGGATCACCTCCCACGCGACGCCCTTGCGGTCCAGCTCCTCGAGCGTGCGCTCGGACGCGCCCTCCGGGATCAGGAGCTCGCGCGGCGCGACGGCGAGGCCGTTGCAGATCCAGCCGTCGTCCTCCGGCGTGATCTCGACCGTGTCGATGCCGAGGTCCCTGAGGGTCTGCAGGAACGCGTACGGCAGGTTCATCGGGTTGACCAGCGCGAGGTCCCGGTCGACCATCAGGAAGCCGACGTCGAGGTGGATGTCATAGCCGACGAGGTCGATCACGATCAGCTCCACGCCCTGCGCGGCCAGCACCTCGCCGACCTGGCGAGCGCCCTCGCGGTTGACGCGCACGCCGCAGCCGATCACCGCCGTCTTCTCGTTCAGCCACGCGAAGGTGCCGCCCTCCATCACGGCCGAGCCGTTGAGGGTGCGCAGGATCGGGATCCCGTGCTTGGCGAGGGTGCGCGTGGTGACGAGCTCCTCGCCGCGGCGGATGCGGGTGCCCATGCGGTTCACGATCGCGCCGCCCTTGACCATCTGCAGCGGGTCGCGCGTGTAGACCGCCTTCAGCATGCGGTCGCCGACGCCCTCCTGGTAGATGATCTCGACGCCGCGGCGCTCGAGGGCGGCCACGAACGCGTCGTGCTGGGCCTGCATGCCCGGGATGTCCGGCGGCTCCTCGCTTTGGAAGTACCAGTGCTCGTCGAGGTCGCCGTAGGAGCCGATCCGCTCGATCCGCTTCGACGGGTCGACGATGCCCATCTCCGGGCCGGGCCGGTGCATCAGGATGCTGCGGATCCGACCGACGTCGTTCGAGAGGCCCCACGCGCGGCCCCAGCTGGCCTGCATCTCCGCGGGGCTCTCGTGCGGCGGGTCCCCGCCGATCGCGAACATCCTGACCGTCTCGTTGTAGACCCAGGCCGGGTCGCGCGGCTCCGCCATCCGTGGCCTCCCTTCGGTGCGGGTGAGCGTATCAGCGTGTCGCCGCCTTGCGCCCGACCCGCCGGGCCCGGGTATCATCCGCAGCGCGCCACGGCGCCGCGCCCTCTTAGCTCAGTGGTAGAGCACCTCCATGGTAAGGAGGGGGTCCGGGGTTCAATCCCCCGAGAGGGCTCTGCGGCGACAGCGGCCCGGGGTCGCGTTCACTCCGGCGGGATCAGCGTGCCGGCGAAGATCTGCCAGGCCAGCGCCGACTTGGCGATCAGGCTGAGCACGATGTAGGTCCACTCGCCGTACAGGTAGTCGCGCCAGCGCCCGATACGCCGGTACTGCAGGTACTGCACGACGGCGAAGCAGTTGAACAGCACGAACAGGCTGACGAGGATCCCGTAGACGAAGCCGGGGATCGCGTTGCCCGTCCCGGCCTGACCCGTCTGCCAGCAGTCGGTCGGACTGCTCCAGCGGGTCCTCGACGACCACGGCATCGCGACGGTGTCGATCACCCAGGTCCCCGAGATCACCGAGCTCGCGCGGCCGTCACTGGCCTGCCTCGTGGAGCATCCGTTCGGGTTGACGCTCGGCCCGGTCGGCGACCGCGCGCTGCAGCGACGCGTGCTCATCGACGTGCTGGAGGCCGCGTACCGCGAGGTGCCCGCCGGCACCGTGCTCGACCTCGGCTATCGCTGGCAGGTCGACGACGAACGCGAGCGGCAGCTGCGCAAGCAGTCCCACTAGGCTCGGACGCTCGCGGCGACTAGTGCGTGGCCTCGACGAGGGCCATCATGCCGTGATCCTCGTGCACGAGGACATGGCAGTGGAAGACCCAGGTGCCGTCGAAGTCGTCGAACGGCAGCCGCAGGGTCACCGAACCCCCGGGGCGGATCCCGATCGAGTCCATCCAGATCGGCTGACCACGGACCGGCACGCCGTTGCGGGCGACCACCTGGTAGTCGTTGACGTGGATGTGGAAGTTGTGCCACTCGGGCGCGTCGTTGCGGATCGTCCACTCCTCGACGGTGCCGACCCTGACCCCGAAGACGGGGCCGGCGCCTCCGTGGTGGCCTCCCGTGCCGCCTTCATGGAAGAGCTGGCCGTTGATGAAGAACTTCGGCGGGGCCTGCGAGAAGACGATCGTGCGGCGCTTCGCGATCGCCGTGCCGGCGCCCCGCAGATCGCGCTGGGGATGCTCGCGCAGGACGCGGGGGAAGGGCCGCGGCTCCTGCGCCTGCCCCGCGATGCGGATCCTGGCCACCGTCACGCGCGGCTGCTTGCCGTACGGCGTCGGGCGCTGGTTGAACTTCTGCTGCACGAGAGCGAACGAGCCCCGCTGTGCGCCGGCCCGCACGAGCACCTCCGCGCGCTGACCCGGCGCGAGCCAGATCCGCCCGATCCGCTGCGGCCGGTCGAGGGTGTTGCCGTCGATCGCGAGGCGACGCAGCTCGACCGCGCCGCCGGGGATCTCGAGGCTGAGGAAGCGCTCGGTCGACGCGTTGGCGACCCGCCAGCGCTGCGTCTCGCCGGGGCGCAGCGTGATCCGCGGCTGGACCTGGCCGTTGATCGTGATCAGCCGGAACTCCGGCGTCTGGTACTGCGAGCTCGTGGCCACGCCGTTGCGGATCTGGATGTTCTGGAAGACGAGCAGCCGCTCGCGCACGTCGCCCACGCCGGGCACGTGGTCGAGGCCGCCGCGGACGATGATCATGCCGGCCTGGCCCGCGCCGACCTGCTGGTCGGTGTACTCGTGGCGATGCGGGTGGTACCAGAAGATGCCGGACGGATGGTCGGCCGGGATCTCGTAGCGGTAGCGGTAGTCCGAGCCGGTTGGGACGTTCAGGAGCACGTTGTCGGACGGCGACTTCGGCGAGACGTGCAGTCCGTGCGTGTGCAGGTTCGTGAGGTTTCCGAGCGGCTGTGAGAAGCCGGCGTAGGGCTGGCCCGGGAAGATCGGCGGCGGGTTCTCGGCCGATGCCCCGTAGGCGAGGTAGTTGGGGCGCAGTCGGTTGCGCAGGTGCACGCGCATCGTGTCGCCCGGGCTGACCACCAGCGTCGGTCCCGGGAACTGGCCGTTGTAGACCTGGCTGACCACGCGCCGCCCGCCGATCGTCGTCTGGGTCAGTCGCGCGGTCAGGGTGACGGAGAGCTCGTGACCCATCGAGGGGTGCTGGCGTGGCTCCGCCAGCGGCTGGTTGCGGACGAAGCCGGCGCAGGCGGTGCAGTCGTCCGCGGCGGATACGGCCGGGACCGCGACGGCCCCGAGGGCGGCGACGAGGCCGAGGGCGGCGGACAGGCGGGGGAGGCGCATGCGAGGAGTCTACGCGGCAAACGTCCCGCGTGCCCGATCGCCGTCTAGACTCCCGCCATGGGCGAGGCGGTGCGGATGACGGCGGTGGACGGCGTCCTCGAAGTCGTCCTCGACCGCCCGAAGGCGAATGCGATCGATCGCGCCACGAGCCAGGCGATGAACGCGGCCTGGCAGCGGCTGCGCGACGACCCCGAGCTCAAGGTCGGGATCCTGACCGGCGCGGGTGAGCGCTTCTTCAGCGCCGGCTGGGACCTCAAGGCCGCCGCGGCCGGCGAGGGCATGGAGGGCGACTGGGGCGAGGGCGGCTTCGGCGGGCTCGAGCACCCGGTCGACCTGCTCAAGCCCGTGATCGCCGTCGCCAACGGCATGGCGGTGGGCGGGGGCTTCGAGGTCCTGCTCGGCGCCGACCTCGTGATCTGCGAGGAGCACGCCGCCTTCGCGCTGATGGAGGTGCAGCACGGGATCCTCGCCGAGTCGGCCGCGGTGCGGCTGCCGCGGCGGATCCCGCGCGCGATCGCGATGGAGCTGATGCTGACCGGGCGCTGGATGGACGCCGCCGAGGCGGAGCGCTGGGGCCTCGTCAACCGCGTGGTGCCGACCGGCGAGGGGCTCGCCGTCGCGCACGAGCTGGCCCGCGGCCTCGCCGACGGCGCGCAGCTGCCTCTGCACGCGATCAAGGACACCGTGGAGCGCACCGGGCACCTGCCGGAGGCCGAGGCGATGCGCGTACGCGAGGAGCTCGACAGCGTGCGCCGCGTGAAGGCCTCCGAGGACCAGGAGGAGGGCGCGCGGGCGTTCGCCGAGGGGCGCGCGCCCGTCTGGAAGGGGCGCTGATGCGCGCACCCTGATCGTCGTGGCCGCCCTGTTCGCCGTCGCCGCGGCGCCCGCCGTCGCCGGGGCGAAGGCGGACGCGATCCTGTACGCCGTCGACGCGCGGAACGCGCGCCTCGTCGGCACCACGCTGATCCTGCCGGCGACGACGCGGGTGACCTGGTTCACCGACCGCCCCGCCCGTCGCTCGGGCGCGACGACGCTGCGGCGCCTCGTCGGGGTGTGGGCGGCGAGCGGGTTCGCCGCGGACCCGCCGAACGCCGCGCTGATCCTGGCCGGCGCGGATGGGGCACGCACGCATGTGGTGGAGTTGCGCCGGGCCCGCATCGCCGGCAGGCGCGTCGCGTTCGGGCTGCGGCGGGTGCCCGACGCCAGCGAGGCCGGACACGCGGATACGCACCCACTGGCCGGCGGACGCTACGCGCGGGCGCAGCTCTTCATCGACGACGCCGCCCTGCCGCCGTGTCCCACCACGATCACCGTCGCCGGCACCTGCCTGGCCGCCGCGTACGCGACCTATACCGCGTACCTCCCCTGGCTGACCGGCGGCAACCCGAACGCGTGGCAGCGGCTGACCGTCGACGCCTGCGGCGTCGGAGGCGCCACCGAGGCGATCGGCCCGCAGTCCTGGGGCTCCACGGCGATCCCCGCCTGCCCGGCGCAGGAGGAGCTCGCGCAGCTGATCGACCTGCCCTCATTCGGCGCTCCGAGCCCGGTCACGGTCGAGGCTGGGCCGGACCCGCTGCAGCTCTTCGTGTCGCGGGGTTACTGAAACCCCCTGATCGGGCATAGCCGTCGGTCCCCGTGCCGGTATCCTGACGCGCGATGGCGGCTGCCGTGACCGACGATGGGATCGTGCGCAGCGTGAATCCCGCGCGGCCCGCCGAGGCCGTGGGCGAGGTAGCGCTGGCCGATGCGGATGCGGTCCGCGCCGCGGTGGCCCGCGCCCGCGCGGCGCAGGTCGGGTGGCGCGAGCTGGGGGCGATCGCGCGCGGTCGGATCCTGCGTGGCTGCGCCACGGCGATCGAGCGGCGCGCCGACGAGCTCGCCGCGCTCATGACGGCGGAGGAGGGCAAGACGATCGGCGAGTCTCGCGTCGAGATCGACCTCTCCGTCGAGACGCTCCTGTACCACGCGGGCCATGCCCGGGACGCCGACGGGCGCACCTACCCGTCGTCGCATCCCGACGACCTCGTGCGCACGCTGCGCGTCCCCGTCGGCGTGGTCGGGATGATCACCCCCTGGAACTTCCCCGCCCAGATACCGGCGTGGAAGGCCGCTCCGGCGCTCGTGTGGGGCAATGCCGTGGTCTGGAAGCCGAGCCTCGAGACGCCGGTCCTGTCGCGGACGCTCGCCGACTGCCTGGCGGAGGGCGGGCTGCCCGCCGGCGTCCTCGAGGTCGTGCAGGGCGGTGCCGAGACCGGGCGCGCCCTGGTCGAGCACCCGGACGTCGACGCGATCACGTTCACGGGCTCGGTCCCCGTCGGGCGGGCGATCGCGGCAGCGGCGACGGCACGCGGCGCGAAGGTCCAGCTCGAGCTCGGCGGACACAACGCGGCGATCGTCTGCGCCGACGTCGATCCGGCCTGGGCCGCCTCCGTGGTCCTCGCGGGCGCGATGGGCGGCACCGGCCAGAAGTGCACCGCGACCCGGCGCGTGATCGCGGTCGGGGACGCCCACGACGCGCTCGCCCGCGAGCTCATCGCGCAGGTCCCCGCGCTCGTGGTCGGCGACGGCGCGGATCCGGCGACGCAGATCGGCCCGCTCGTCAGCGACCGCGCCCATGCGGCCGTCGACGCCGCCGTCGGGCAGGCGATCGCAGCGGGGGCGGAGGTGCTCGCCCGCGCCCCGGTCCCGGACGGCGGCTGGTACTACCCGCCGACCGTGCTGGCCGGCACGCCGGACCTCGCCATCTGCCGCGAGGAGGTGTTCGGCCCGGTCACCGTGCTCCTGCGCGCGGCTGACGTCGACGCGGCGATCGCGCTGGCGAACGCGACGCCGTACGGGCTCAGCGCGACGGTGCTGACCCGCGACGAGCGCACCATCCGCCGCTGCTTCGACCGCCTCGAGGCGGGCGTGGTGAAGGCCAACGCGCCGACGACGGGCACCGAGCTGCATGCGCCGTTCGGCGGGCTCAGGGACTCCGCGTTCCCGGCCCCGCGCGAGCAGAACGCGGAGACGGCCGCCGACTTCTGCACCTGGACGAAGACCACCTACAGCCGACTGGTGCCCGAGTGACCGCGCCCCGTCCGACCCCGCGGCTCGAGGCCCTCCAGGCGCGCGCCCGGCCCGCCGACGTGGCGCTGTCGCTCGACGAGCTGGGCACGGCGCGCCTGACGCGGCACAGCTTCTCGCGCTCGTTGATCCGCACCGCCGCCCGCGAGCGCTGGACGGCCGTGCGCGAGCAGTGGGACCTCGACGGCGACGGCCGCGGCACGATCATCCTGCGCGTCGAGCTGCCGGGGCGGACGGTCCGCTTCGTCGCCTTCTCGCAGGTGATCGGCGAGGACGAGCGCGACGATCGCGTGATCGCGGAGCGCTGGGACCTCGCGGTCGCACTCTTCGAGGGCGAGGCCGACGCGGACCGAGTCGCGGACATGCGCGCGAACGTGACCCGCCAGGAGGACGGCCGCGCCTGCCCGGGCATCCTCGTCTGGGGACGGGCGAACCGCAGCGAGCGGTTCTTCGACTACGTCGTGGAGCGGCTCGCCGACGGCCGCCAGCCGGAGCCCGAGCGGATCGGCGATGCGGCCTACCTGATGCGCTCGACGGCCTTCTACGCCAACGGCAAGTTCGGCCTCGCCGACTACGACGGCATCCCGGCCGACCATCCGCTCGCCCTGCCGTACCGCGCGCAGATGCTGGCGGCATGGCTGACCCGCGACGTCTCGCTCGACATCGCCGAGCACTGCGCGGCGGCGCGCTCGCGCACGCCCTCGACGCCGAGCTCGACGACGCGGGCCGGGCGCGGCTGCGGGCGCTGCTCGAGCGCGCGCGCCGGCGCTTCGCGGCGCAGACCGCGCTCGAGACCGCCCCGTATCCGACGGGCCCCGAGATCGCGACCGGCCTCGAGGCGGTGCTCGGCTGCGAGCTCGAGGCGCCCCGGGCGCTGCACGAGCGGGCCGCTGCGGAGGGCATCGAGGTGCGGCAGGTGGTCGACTCGCTGCTCGTCGAGCTCGACGCCGGCGAGCGACTGCTGCGGGTCGACGAGCACCTCGAGGCGGACCTCGCCGGCTCCTGCGGCGCGCTGCGCGGACGGCTGCGCCGCGACTACGCGTGGGCCCTCGCGCTCGACCTCGACGACCCGGACGCGACCGCGATGTTCTGGTTCTACTCGGCGAACAACATGGAGCCGCGACGTCACCGGCGCGGCCTCGACCCGGGCGAGGAGGTGCAGATGGATGTCGGCATCCCGCGCCT
Organism: Gaiellales bacterium; assembly: GCA_049433345.1. Taxonomy (GTDB): domain Bacteria; phylum Actinomycetota; class Thermoleophilia; order Gaiellales; family F1-60-MAGs149; genus F1-60-MAGs149. The sequence goes on from JBMTER010000061.1 coordinate 8,586, forward strand.
CGTGCAGGAGCTCGACCGCGCCCTCGAGGAGGTCCCCGCCGAGCGGCCCGTCGGCCTCCTCCTCGTCGAGCGCCCGTGGCTGCGCGCGGCCGTGGAGCGGGTCGACGGGCTCGCGGGCGTGGTCTACGGGGAGAGCCGCGGCAACGCGCTCGCCGGGTCCTACGTGCCCCTGGACCTCCAGCGCTTCCAGCTCGCCGTCTACGGGATGGACAACTTCTGCCCGCAGTCGACGGACTGGGTGCGGGTGACCCTGTTCGGCGGTGCGCCGCGCGTCGACGACGTCGCCCGCGGGGTGGACGACGACTGGCTGTTCCTGCCGAAGCCCATCGCGGTGGCCTGATGGCCGCGATCGACGGCCTGC
>JBMTER010000062.1:0-8829 GCA_049433345.1 Gaiellales bacterium
GGAGCAGTGCGAGCACGGCGAGCACGAGGCCGACGGCGGCGGCGCCGGCCGGGTCGTAGAGGCTCTCGTAGCGCAGGAACGCCTCGCGGGTCAGGGTCGTGCAGCGCATCAGGCTGACGACGCCGAAGTCGCTCATCGCGTAGAGGGCGGCGAGCAGGGCGCCGGCGATCACCGCGGAGCGGATCTGGGGAAGCGTCACGCGCCGGAAGGTGTCGAGGGGGCCACGACCCATGCCGCGGGCGGCCCGCTCCAGGGTGGGGTCGATGCGACGCAGGGCCGATGCGGTCAGGAGCAGCACGTACGGATAGGTGAACAGCACGAGCACGATCGCGGAGCCGGCGAGGCCGTCGATCTCGGGCAGCCGGTAGACCCCGATCGGCTCGAGCGCCTGCGCGAGCAGGCCGCGTGGGCCGAGCGCGCCGAGCAGCGCCAGCGCCCCGACGTAGCTCGGCACGACCAGGGGCAGGGCGCCGAGGATCAGGACGAGGCGACGCAGGGGCAGCGCGCAGCGGACGGCGAGCACCGCGAAGGGCACGCCGATCAGGACGGCGCCGGCCGCCACGAGGACGGCCAGGACCGCGGTGCGCAGGATGGCGGGGCCGAGCCCGCCGAGGTCCGGCGCCGCGTCGCCCGCGGCCGTGCGCAGCACGAGGTAGACGAGCGGCGCGACGGCGAGCAGGACCGCCGGCAGGGCGGCGAGCGCGAGGAGCGCGCGCCGCCCCCGCGGGACGGCGGCGACGCTCAGCGCACGAGCCCCGCGTCGCGGATCATCCGCACGGTGGACTCGAGGTCGTCGGCAAGGGCCGCGAGGTCGACGTCCGGGCCGCCGGCCTCGGACAACGGCGGCAGCTCGGCGGCGCGCTCGAGCCCGGGCTGGGCCTCGTTGAGCGGGTACTCGCGCTCCTCGGCGACGTTGGCGAAGAACACCTGGCCGTCGGTCAGGAGCCAGTTGACGAAGGTGCGGGCCGCCTCGGGCTGGCCGGCGGAGGCGAGGATGCCGACGGCGGACACGTTCGCGAACGAGCCGATGTCGGCGGGGCCGAAGCCGTGGTTGGCGACGGGCGCCGCGGGGTCGGAGGCGAGCTTCTCGTAGAGGTAGTAGTGGTTGACGAGGCCGGTGTCGATCTCGCCCGCGGCGATCGCGTCGACGATCTGGCTGTTCTTCTCGTAGGGCTTCGCGTGCTCGGCGAGGCCGTCGAGCCAGGCCTGCGTCGCCTCGTCGCCGAGCGCCTCGCGCATCGCGCTGACGAAGCCGACGAAGGAGGCGTTGGCCGGCGCGACGCCGATGTCCCCGAGCGTCCAGTCGGAGTCGGCGAGGTCGAGCACGGACGCGGGCAGGTCGGCCGCGTCGACGCGCTCGGTGTTGTAGGCAAGGACGCGGACGCGGCCGGTCACGCCGACCCAGCGGCCACCGGGGTCCTGGAAGCGGTCGGGGATGAGGGCGCGATCGGCCGCGGGCAGCTCGGCGAGCAGGCCGTCCAGGACGCCGATGGAGCCGGCGTCCTGCGCGTAGAAGACGTCCGCGGGCGAGGCCCCACCCTCCTCGAGGATCGTGGCGGCGAGCGCGGGCGACTCGCCGTAGCGGACGTCCAGCTCGATCCCCGTGTCCTCGGTGAACCTGGCGTAGAGGGGCTCGACGAGCTCCTGCTCGCGGCCCGAGTAGACGACGAGCTTGGCGTCCCCGCCGTCGGAGCCGCCGCAGGCGGTGGTCAGCGCGCCGGCGACCACGAGGAGCGCGGCGAGCAGGGTGGGGGCGAGGCGGCGGGGCATGGGCGAGGATCCTTCCGAGACGACGTGAGGGTAACCTAATGCGACGACCGCCGGGACCTTAGGGGTGCCTAAGAGATGCTGTCAAGCGACCATCCGGCGGGTCGCGCCGGCGAGGCCCGATACCCTGTTTCGACCATGGCGCTCTCGTTCGTCACCTCCGGCCAGTCGCACGGTCCGGGCATCGTCGCGATCATCAGCGGCCTGCCCGCCGGCCTCGCGCCCGACCGCGAGCGCCGGCGCGGCGACCTCGCCCGCCGTCAGGCGGGCTACGGCCGCTCACCGCGTCAGTCGATCGAGACCGACGACGCCGAGATCCTCGGCGGCATGCGCCACGGCCGCCTGATCGGCGGCCCGGTCAGCCTGATCGTGCGCAACAGGGATCACGCCAACTGGGGCGCCGCGCAGAGCGCCTGGCCGGTCACCGACGATGAGCTCGCGGAGGTCGCCGCTCGACGCACCCGCGTCGTCACCGTGCCGCGACCCGGCCACGCCGACCTCGCCGGCGTCCTCAAATACGACCTGCCCGACGTCCGCGACGTGCTCGAGCGCGCCTCCGCGCGCGAGACGTCGGCGCGCGTCGCCGTCGGGGCGCTCTGCAAGGATCTGCTCGACCAGATCGGCATCACGGTCCACGGTCACGTCGTGCGCGTCGGCTCGGTGGCGGCGCCCGCCTACGGCGACCTCGCCCCCGGCGATTTCGCCGCCCTCGACGATCGCCAGGTCGGCTGCCTCGACGCCGCCGCGGACGCCGCGATGGTGGAGGAGATCGAGGCCGCCAAGCGCGACCGGGACACGCTCGGCGGGATCGTCGAGGTGCGCGCCTTCGGCTGCCCGCCCGGCCTCGGCTCGTACGCCTCCGAGGAGCTGCGGCTCGACGCCCGCATCGCCGGTGCCGCGCTCGGCATCCAGGCGATGAAGGCGGTCGAGATCGGCGACGGCTGGGACAACGCGTCGAAGCGCGGCAGCGCGGTGCACGACGAGCTCCGCTACGCGGACGGCTACCGGCGTGACACGAACCGGGCGGGCGGCCTCGAGGGCGGCATGACCAACGGCGAGCCCGTGATCGTGCGCATCGCGATGAAGCCGCTGCCGACGCTGATGAAGCCGCTCAAGACGGCCTCCCTCGACACGCACGAGCCGGCCGAGGCGCTCGTCGAGCGTTCCGACACGACCGCGATCTGGGCGGCCGCCGTGGTCGCCGAGGCCGTCGTCGCGTTCGAGCTCGCGCGCGCGGCCAAGGAGAAGTTCGGCGGCGACGCGATCGGCGACTTCGTCGCCGCGCATCGCCACTACCTGGCGCGCATCCCCTGGTCGCCCGAGGCGCCGTGAGCCGCCCCGACGTCCTCGTCGGCTTCATGGGCGCCGGCAAGTCGACCGTCGGAACGCTGCTCGCCGAGCTGCGCGGCACCGCCTTCGTCGACGTCGACCGCGAGATCGAGCGGCGCAGCGGGCGCTCCATCCCCGACCTCTTCGCGGACGGCGAGGACGCCTTCCGCGAGCTCGAGGAGCAGACCATCGCCGAGCTCGTGGAGGCCGGCGAGGCCGGCGTGCTCGCGCTCGGCGGCGGCGCCCTCGGCCGTCATGGCACCCGCCGGCTGCGCGCCGCGCGGGCACGCGTGCGGTTCCTCGACGCGCCGCTCGACGTCCTCTGGGCCCGCGTCGAGGCCGACGGCGGCGCGGGCACCCGCCCGCTCGCGGTCAGCCGTCACCGCTTCGAGGACCTGTACCTGCAGCGGCGCATGCTGTACCTGACGGCGGCCGACGCCATCGTCGACGCCGCCGCGCCGCCGGAGGTGGCGGCGATCGCGTGCCGCGACGCGGGCACCGTCCGCCTCGGCGCCCTCGAGCGCCTCGCCGACCTCGCCGCGGACCGGCGCTGCCTGCTGATCGTCGACGAGCCCGGCGCCGATCGCGGGCCCGCCCTCGGCCCGCGCGTCGTCCTGCCGGGCGGCGAGCAGGTCAAGACGCCGGCCACCCTCGAGGCCCTCTGGCGCGCCATGGCCGAGCACGAGCTCGAGCGCCGCGACCTCGTCTGCGGCGTCGGCGGCGGTGCCGTCACCGACGTCGCGGGCTTCGCCGCGGCCACGTTCCGGCGCGGCCTCGACTGGGTGTCGTGCCCGACGACCCTGGTCGGCCAGGTCGACGCCGGCATCGGCGGCAAGACGGGTATCGACGTCGCCGCCAAGAACGACGTCGGCGCCTTCCACCCACCCGTCTCCGTGCTGTCCGATCCCGCGCTCCTCGCCACCCTGCCCGATCGCGAATGGGCCGCGGGCTTCGCCGAGGTGCTCAAGACCGCGCTCGTCGCCGGCGAGCCGCTGTGGCCGCTCGTGCGCGACTGGCCGAATGGGCGCGGCCCGGACGAGGCGCATCCCGAGCTCGTGCGCCGCTCTGCGGCGCTCAAGGAGCGCGTCGTGGCGGCCGACCCGCGCGAGGCCGGCGAGCGCGCCGTCCTCAACCTCGGCCACACGATCGGCCATGGCGTCGAGCACGCCGCCGGCGGCCGCTACCTGCACGGCGAGGCGATCGCGATCGGCCTCGCCGCGGCGCTCGAGCTGTCGATCGACCACGCCGGGCTCGACCCGGCCGTCCGGGAGGAGGCGCTGCGCGTGCTCGCCCGGCAGGGCCTGCCCATCCGCGCCGAGGGCCTCGAGCCCGAGGCCGTGATCGCCGCGATGCGCGCCGACAAGAAGCGGGTGCAGGGCGCGCACCGGTTCGTGCTGCTCGAGGCGCCCGGTCGCCCCCGCTGGGGCGTCCAGCTCGACGAGGCGGTCGTGGCCGCCGCGGTCGCCGGCGCGCTGGCGTAGCCGCCGCCCCGTAGACTGCGCGCATGATCGCGGTCCTCAACGGCCCCAACCTGAACATGCTCGGTCGCCGCGACCCGGCGCAGTACGGCACGCTCACCCTGCCGGAGCTCGAGAGCCGGGTCTACGCGTGGGCGGGCGAGCTGCGGATGACCGCGCGCTGCTTCCAGACGAACCACGAGGGCGCCTTCATCGACCACGTCCACGAGGCGATCGGCTGGTCGCGCGGGATGATCGTCAACCCGGGCGCCTGGACGCACTACAGCTACGCGATCCGCGACGCGCTCGAGATCGTGGAGGTTCCGATCGTCGAGGTGCACCTGTCCGACATCGCGACGCGCGAGGAGTGGCGCCGCCACTCGGTCATCCGCGACGTCGTCGACCACACGGTCTCCGGCCTGGGCCCCGACGGCTACCGCGCCGCGCTCGAGTGGCTGGCCGGGGCGCTCGCCGATGGATGAGCACGGCGCTCGCCTCGCACGCGCGGTCGCGGCCCTGCCGGACGCCGGCGTCGACGCCCTCGTCGTCACCGACCTCCTCAACGTCCGCTACCTGAGCGGCTACACCGGCTCGAACGGCATCGTCGTCGTCTCGGCCGATCGCGCGGTCCTCGTCACCGACTTCCGCTACCAGGAGGCCGTCGGTCCGCTGCGCGCCGTACTCGACGTCGAGATCCTCGACCGCGACATCCTCGCCCGTACCGCCGCGGGCCTCGCGGGACTCGCGCCGCGCGCGGCCCGTGTCGGCTTCGAGGCGTCGCTCGCCTACGGCCTCGTCGAGCGCGTGCGCGGCCTCGCCTCGAACGGGGTCGAGCTGGTCCCCGTCGACGGCCTCGTCGAGGGCCTCCGGCGAGTCAAGAGCCCGACGGAGATCGCCGCCACCCGCCACGCCTCGGACATCCTCGAGGCCGTCTACGGGGCCAGCGCCGCGGGGCCGCGCGGCGGCCGCACGGAGGCCGACGTGGCCTGGGAGATCGAACGCCGCATCCGCGAGGCCGGCTTCCCGCAGCTGTCGTTCGAGCCGATCGTCGCCGCCGGACCGAACGGGGCCCTGCCGCACGCCGACCCGGGATCGCGGCCGATCGAGCGCGGCGACCTCGTCGTCGTCGACATCGGCGCGCGCGCGGCGTCCGGCTACTGCTCCGACTGCACCCGCACCTTCGCCGCCGGCGGCCCGCCCGACCCCGCCGCCGCCGAGGGCTACGCGCTCGTCCTCGATGCGCCGCGCGCCGGGCGCGGCGCCGTCCGTCCCGGCGCGATCGGCGGGGTCGTCGACCAGACCGCGCGCGCCGTGATCGAGGCGGCCGGCGCGGGCGAGCTGTTCGGCCACGGCCTCGGCCACGGCACCGGCCTCGAGGTGCACGAGGCTCCGACGCTGCGGCGCGGCTCCGAGGACGTGCTCGAGCCCGGCCACCTCGTCACCGTCGAGCCGGGCATCTACCGGCCCGGTGCGTGGGGGATCCGGATCGAGGACCACGTCGCGGTCACCGAGGCCGGGCACGAGATCCTGACCGGCTTCACCAAGGACCTGGTCGAGACCGCCGGCTAGCGCCGCCCACTCACGGCTCGGATACCCTGCCGCACATGGCTGAGCAGGTCTCCACCAACCAGTTCAAGAACGGCATGCACATCGACGTGGACGGGACGATCTACCGCATCGTCGAGTTCCAGCACGTCAAGCCGGGCAAGGGCGGCGCCTTCGTGCGCACCAAGCTGAAGGCCTTCGAGACGGGCGCCGTCGTCGACAAGACGTTCCGGGCGGGCGAGAAGTTCCCGCGCATCCTGACCTCCGTGGCCGACATGCAGTTCCTCTACGACGACGGCACGGACGTCGTGCTGATGAACACCGAGACGTACGAGCAGCTGTCCCTCAAGCGCGACTCCTGCGCGGACGAGCTGCGCTGGCTGAAGGAGGGCGACACCGTCCAGCTGCTGTCCGTCGATGACGTGCCCGCCACGCTGCAGCTGCCCGCCTCCGTCGAGCTGACGGTCACCCAGACCGAGCCGGGCGTGAAGGGCGACACGGTGTCGAACGTGACCAAGCCGGCGACGCTCGAGACGGGAGCCGTCGTGCAGGTTCCGCTGTTCGGCAACGCGGGCGACCGGGTCAAGGTCGACACCCGCGAGGGCTCCTACATCTCGCGGGCCTAGCCCTCCGGCGGGCGCCGCCGCTACCCTCTGCGACTGATGGCGCGCCTCGTCGACACCACGCTGCGCCTGCTCGCGCAGGAGCCGCTCGCCGGGCGCGTCCCCACGTCGCTCGAACTCGACGCCTGCGAGCGCCTCGACGGGGCGGGCTTCCACGTCCTCGAGGTGTCCGGCGGCGGCTGCTTCCACAGCGCCGTCCAGCGCGGCACGGAGAGCCCATGGGAGCGGATCCGCAACCTCAAGCGCCGCGCGCAGCGAACGCCGCTCGGGATGGCGCTGCGCGGCCGCTTCCTCGTCGGCACGCAGCCCGTCGAGCAGGACCTCGTCCGGCGCTTCGTCGACTGCGCCGCCGAGTCGGGCATCTCGGTGTTCCGGATGCACGACCCGATGAACGACCCCGAGGACCTCGTCGGCCCCGCCGAGGCGGTCCGCGAGGCGGGTGCGCGCCTGCACCTCGGGCTCGTCTACGACGAGGGTCCCGCCGGGCACGAGCGGCTGCTCGCCCGCGCCCCGCAGCTGGCCGCCCTCGGCGCCGACCGTCTGCTCCTGCTCGATCCCGCGGGGGCCCTCGACCCCTCGCAGGTCGGCGACCTGATCGGGGGCCTGCGCGACGCCGCCGGCATCCCCGTCGGGCTCTACCCGCAGGGTCCCGGCGGCACCTCGCTCGCCGTCGCGCTCGAGGCGGCCCGCGCGGGTGCCGACCCGATCAGCGTCGCCAGCTACCCGCTGGCCGTGGCCGGGCATCGTGCGAGCTCCGAGCTCCTGTGCCAGGCGATCGACGGCCTCGGCCTCGAGTCGGGCGTGGGGCAGGGCGTCCTCTGGGAGGTCGCCGAGCTGCTCGACCGCGCGCTCTTCACGGACCCGACGCTGCCGCCGCCCCTGTCGGCGCACGTCTCGCTCCAGGCCGCCCTGAAGGGCGTGCCCGCGGGACTCGTCGCGAACGTCGAGCGGCGTCTGGGGGCGATCGACGCCGCCGACCGCCTCGCGGAGGTGCTCGACGAGGTGCAGCGCGTGCGCGAGGACCTCGGCCACCCGCCGACGGCGTCGCCGCTCGGCGACGTGATCGTGCGCCAGTCCATCGACCACGTGCTCGAGGGTCGTCGCTGGCATCACGTCGACGCGGAGATGGGCGCCGTGATCCGCGGCGAGTGGGGCCACCCGCCGCTCGCGGTCGACGCGGCGGTGGCCGAGCTCGGACGGGCCGCCGCCGGCGCGGAGGCGCCCGCACCCGCCGACCTCGAGGCCGCCCGCGCCGAGGCCGGCTCGCTCGCCACCTCGGAGGAGGAGCTGTGCCTCGTCGCGCTCTTCGGCGAGGGGGCGCTGCCGCTGCTCGAGCGGCTGCGCGGCCGCCACGCGAGCGTCGCGCAGGGGACGACGAACGAGGAGGAGGACCGCATTCGCGGGCTCGTCGACCTGCTCGAGGAGACCGGACTCGGCGAGCTGACCGTGGAGGAGAACGGCACCCGCATCACGCTGCGCCAGCAGGCGCCCGTGCAGCAGGTCGTGGCCGCCGCTCCGGCCGCGCCGGCCGCCGCGTCGGAGGCGGCTCCCGCCGCGCCGGCGGGTGACGTCATCGCGAGCCCGATGGTCGGCACCTTCTACCGCTCGTCGGCACCGGGCGAGCCGCCGTTCGTCGAAGAGGGCCAGCGCGTCGAGGCGGGCCAGGTGCTGTGCATCCTCGAGGCGATGAAGCTGTTCAACGAGTTCAAAGCCGAGCAGGGCGGCGTGATCCGACGCATCCTCGTCGAGGACGCGCAGCCCGTCGAGTTCGGCCAGCCCCTGTTCGAGCTCGACCCCAGCGGGGCCTGAGGCCGCGGTGCTGCGCCGCTGCCTCGTCGCGAACCGGGGCGAGATCGCCGTCCGGATCATCCGGGCCTGCCGCGAGCTCGGGATCGAGTCCGTCGCCGTGCACTCGACGGCCGATCGCGACGCCATGCACGTGCGGATGGCCGACCAGTCGGTCCAGATCGGGCCGCCGCAGGCCTCCGAGTCGTACCTGCGCGTCGATCGGCTGATCGCGGCCGCCCAGACGACGGGCTGCGACAGCGTCCATCCGGGCTACGGCTTCCTGGCGGAGAGCACCGAGCTGGTGCGGGCCTGCGCCGAGC
>JBMTER010000063.1:0-8772 GCA_049433345.1 Gaiellales bacterium
GGCGGAGACGTGGTCGGGCGCGAGCTCGTCGAGGCCGGCGAGGTCGCGCGCGAGGTCGGCCTCGGCCTGGCCGGGGATGCCGTAGCTCAGATCCACGGACAGCGCGCCGACGCCGGCGGTCCGCAGGCGCTCGACGGCGGCGCGCACGGCGTCCGGCGTGGTGCGCCGCTCCAGCACCTCGAGCAGCGGCCGTGCGAAGGTCTGGGCGCCGAGCGAGACGCGGCAGCCCCGCTCCGCCAGAAGTCGCGCAAGCGCGTCGTCGACGTCCTCGGGGTTGCATTCCACCGTCGCCTCGAGCGTCGCCGCCGGCAGCCGGTCGAGGAGAGCGCCGAGCAGGTCGGGACCGAGCCGCGAGGGCGTGCCGCCGCCCAGGTAGACCGTCTCGACCGGGTCGGCCAGGACATCGCCGCGCGCGGCGAGTTCCAGGGCGAGCGCCTCCACGTAGTCGGCCCGGCGCTCGTCGTGGCCCGTCACCGTCGCGAAGTCGCAGTAGCCGCAGCGGTGCGCGCAGAACGGCACGTGCACGTAGAGGTGGCGGACGGCGCCCATCGCGGGCCCATGGTGACCCATCCGGCACCGTCCCGCCCGCGATAGGCTTCGGGCCATGCCGTACCGCCCCTGCGTCTGCGATGCCAAGCTCGAGCGCTGCGATGCCACGTGCAACGCGAAGATGCTCGAGAAGACCTTCTACATGGCCTGCCTCGACCTCGGCAGCCGTCCGTGCCTCGTGGTCGGCGCGGGGCCGATCGGGCTCGAGAAGATCGAGGGCCTCCTGGCTGCGAACGCGCGCGTCCACGTGGTGGCCAAGCAGGCGATCGACGAGGTCGCGGACCTGGCCCGTACGGGCGCCATCACCCTCGATCTCAGGCCCTACGCCCACTCGGACCTCGAGGGACACCTGCTCGTGGTCGCCGCGACCGAGGACACCGCGCTGAACGTCGCCATCTACGAGCAGGCCGAGGAGCGCGCGATGCTCGTCAACGTCGTCGACGTGCCGCCCTTGTGCAACTTCATCCTGCCCGCGATCGTGCGCTCCGGCCCGATCGCGATCGCCATCTCCACGTCCGGCGCCTCCCCCGCGCTCGCCAAGCGCATGAAGCGCGAGATCGCCGACATGTACGGCGAGCCGTACGCGCGCCTCGCCGAGCGCCTCAACGGCCTGCGCGGCTGGGCCAAGGACCTGTTCCCGACGTACGAGGACCGCAAGGTCTTCTTCGAGGGCATCGTCAACGGCGATCCCGACCCCGTCGAGCTCCTGCGCGCCGGTGACGAGGAGGCCGTCGAGCGACTCATCCGCGAGCGCCAGACGGCGGCCGAATCGATCTTCACCGCCTCGTAGCTGCCCCACCCGCGTTGACGGCCGGGGCGCTGCCCCCCTATCGTGCACGTGGACTGAACGCGCGATCAGCGCACCAGGAGGAGCCACCATGGCCGTACGCACACCGATCGAGCTGGACCGCGAGCGCATCGCCGAGCTGACCGCGCGCGAGGCGAAGAAGCTGGACGCCAACACGGCCGGCTCGGGCCGCATGTACGAGCGCGCCCAGGGCTCGCTGTCGGGCGGTGTCGCCTCCTCGTACCAGTTCCGCGATCCGTGGCCGATCTACCTCGAGCGCGGCGTCGGCAGCCACGTCTGGGACGTCGACGGCACCGAGATGGTCGACTTCCACAACGGCTTCGGCTCGATGGTGCAGGGCCACGCGCATCCGGTCATCACGAAGGCCGTCGTCGAGCGCATGGAGCAGGGCACCCATTTCGCCGCGCCGACGGAGGACGCCGTGATCGTCGCGGACGAGCTCAAGCGCCGCTGGGGCCTGCCGCAGTGGCGGTACACGAACTCGGGCTCCGAGGCCACGATGGACGCGATCCGCATCGCGCGCGCCGCGACGGGCCGCGACACGATCATCAAGATCTTCGGCTCGTACCACGGCCACCACGACTACGTGATGGTCTCGATCGGCGTCGACTACGCCTCGATCGGCGACCGCGAGAACTACGCGTCGCTCCCCTACGGCGGCGGCATCCCGAAGGCCGTGGCCGACATGACCGTCCCGGTGCCCTTCAACGACGCACCCGCGATGGAGCGCCGGATCGAGCGCCTCGCGGAGGAGGGCCGCCTGCCCGCCTGCGTGATCATGGAGGCGGCGATGATGAACCTCGGCGTCGTGCTCCCCGAGCCCGGCTACCTCGAGGCCGTCCGCGAGATCACCCGCAAGCACGGCATCATCCTGATCTTCGACGAGGTCAAGACCGGCATGACGATCGCCGCGGGCGGCGCCGTCGAGAAGTTCGGCGTCACGCCCGACATGGTGACCCTCGCGAAGGCCCTCGGCGGCGGGCTGCCGATCGGCGCCATCGGCGGCTCCGACGAGGTGATGGAGGTCGTCCGCGACGGCTCCGTCTACCAGGTGGGCACCTACAACGGCAACCCGCTCGGGATGGCCGCGGCCCGCGCCAACCTGCTCGAGGTGCTGACCCCGGACGCCTACGCGCACCTCGACGCGCTGAACGACTACATGCTCGACGCGTGCTCCGCGATCCTCGAGAAGCACAACCTGCCGGGCTACACCGTCGGCATCAGCTCCAAGGGCTGCGTCACGTTCGCGAAGGACCCGATCGTCGACTACGAGTCGTTCAAGGCCCAGCAGGACGGCGAGTTGTGCGACCTGGCGTGGCTCTACAACATGAACCGCGGGGTCTTCATGACGCCGGGCCGCGAGGAGGAGTGGACCCTCTCCGTCGCCCACACCGTCGAGGACTGCGCGCGCTTCGTCGACGCCTTCGAGGAGATGGCGGCCGACCTGACCGCCTGATCCGGCGCCGGCCCGGCGCTACGGCTGCAATTCGGGAGTGGTCGCGACGGGGGCCTGCCCCGCCTCGGCGATGATCGCCTGCGCCTGCTGGATGATCTTCTTGTAGGCGTCCTCGGCCGCCTTCACGCCCGTGTTGTAGCCGTCCCGGAAGCCGCCCGACGATCCCGCCGAACCGACCACCTCCTCGCGCCCCTGCGCGTAGCCCTTCGCGAAGCCCTGCCGGTAGCGCGCCTGGAGCTGGTCCTTCGCCTGCTGGCGGGTGTCGCGCACGCCCGCCTTGTAGCCGGCGCTGCGCGCCGCCTCGAGTGCCGCGTCGGCCTCGCCGCCGCCCTGGCCGGTGACGGCGGCGGCGGCCGGCGTCGAGCCGCCCGTCACCGCCGACACGACGAGCGCCGTGGCGGTGGCGGTCACGAGCACCAGCACGGCCGCGGCGATGACCGCGGCGAGGATCTGCCGACCCGTCCGCGAGCGCGGCTGATCATAGGCGTCGTCCCGCCGCTGCGATTTCGCGCGCGTGGCCATGCAGCCCCACGATACGCGCTGTTCGGCCGACCTCCTGCGCGCGGCCTCAGCCGGTGGTGGCCGTGCGCGCGCGAGCCAGCCGCGCGAGCGCCTGATCGCGGCCGAGGAACGCGATCGACTCGTACAGCCCGGCGGCCACGGTCGAGCCCGCGATCGCGATGCGGATCGGCTGGAAGGCCTGCCGCGGCTTCAGCTCGAGCGCCTCGCAGACGCCGCGCAGGACCGCCTCCACCTGCTCGGCGCCGAACGGCTCGAGATCGCGCAGCGCGGCCGTGGCGGCGTCGAGCACCGCCGGCGCGTTCGGGTCCTGGCCGAGCCTGGCCCAGGCCTCCGGGTCCGGCTCGCGATCATCCAGGAGCGACCCGACGAGCGCATCGAACTCGCCGAACGCCCCGAGCTTCTCCTGCACGAGCGGCACGAGCTCGTCGAGGCGATCCGCGTCGGCCAGCGACGAGCCGTCGTCCGCGAGGTGTCCGCGCAGGGCGGCCGCGTACGCGTCGGCGTCCAGCGCGCGCAGGTACGCGCCGTTCATCCACGCCAGCTTCTCGTGATCGAAGACGGCGGGCGCCGGATTGACGCGCTCGAGCGAGAAGCGCTCCACGAGCTCGGCGAGCGTCATGATCTCCGTCTCACCGTCCCAGCTCCAGCCGCACAGGGCGAGGAAGTTGACCAGCGCCTGCGGCAGGTAGCCCGCCGCCCGGAACTCCTCCACGCTGGCGGCGCCGTGCCGCTTCGACAGGCGCTTCTTGTCGCGGCCGAGGATCATCGACAGGTGCGCCGTCCGCGGGAAGTCCCCGCCGAGGGCCTCGACGAGCAGCCGCTGCCGCGGCGTCGACGGAAGCAGGTCCTCGCCGCGGATGACGTGCGTGATGGCCATGTCCATGTCGTCGAGCGGGTTGGCCAGCTGGTAGGTGGGCGCGCCGCCGCCGCGCATCAGCACGGTGTCGCCGAGCAGTCGATGCTCGAACGCGATCCGGCCGCGGACGAGGTCCTCCACCACGGTCTCGCCCTCGAGCGGGGTGCGGAAGCGGATGATCGCGGGGCGCCCCTCCGCCTCGAAGCGCGCCACCTGCTCGCGGCTGAGGTCGCGATGCAGCCGCGTCGGCGCAGCCGGATCGTCCGTGTGACGCGCGCGCTCCCGCGCGGCCTCGAGCTCCTCGGGGGTCTGATAGCAGCGGTATGCGGCACCCGCCTCGAGCAGCCGCTCGACGGCGTCGCGATAGCGCTCCATCCGCTCGGACTGGCGGTACGGGCCGTGGGCGCCGCCGGCCCGCGGCGACTCGTCGAAGTCGAGGCCGAGCCAGTCGAGCGAGCGCTGGATCTGCTCGATCGCGCCCGCAGCCTCGCGCTCCGTATCGGTGTCCTCGATCCGCAGCACGGCCGTGCCGCCGTGGTGGCGGGCGAACAGCCAGTTGTAGAGGGCGGTGCGCACACCGCCGACGTGCAGGAAGCCCGTCGGCGAGGGCGCGAAGCGGACGCGGACCGTCATGGACGGAACCGTATCGGCCCTCCCGCCTATGCTGCGGAGGCGTGATCGCCGGCGCCCACATCTCCTCCGCCGGCGGGCTCGGCAACGTGCCCGACCGGACGCACGCGATCGGCGCCGACGCTGCCCAGATCTTCATCCAGAGCGCGCGCACCTGGAAGCCGACGAACCACCGCCCCGAGGACCTCGCCACCCTGCGCGCCGCTCGCGAGTCGGGCGCGGTCTCGTACCTCGTCTGCCATGCGATCTACTTCATCAACCTCGCGACCGATGAACCCGAGCTGCTCGAGAAGAGCCGGGCGGCGCTGGCCAACACGATCGACGTGGCGAACGCGATCGCAGCCGACGGCGTCGTCCTGCACGTGGGCTCGCACAAGGGCCGCGGCCTCGACGCGACGCTTCCGCAGATCGCCCGCGAGCTGAAGCGGGCGCTCAAGCGCCTCGCCGGGCCGTGGCTCCTGCTCGAGAACTCGGCGGGCGCCGGCGGCACGATCGGTCGCGATCCCGTCGAGCTGGCCGCCATCATCGACGCGGTCGGCGACCCGCGCCTCGGCCTCTGCATCGACACGTGCCACGCCTGGGTGTCGGGCGTGGACGTCACCGATGCCGCCGAGCTGGATCGGCTCGTCGCGGAGATCGACGCCCGCGTCGGCATCGATCGGCTGCGCTGCCTGCACGTCAACGACGCGGCGGCGGCGCGCGGATCGAACCGCGACCGCCACGCCAACGTCGGAGCCGGCGAGATGGGTGCGGGCCTCGCCGTCTGCCTCTCCCATCCGGCGCTGGCCGACCTGCCGATGCTGCTCGAGACGCCGGGTCACGACGGGCACGGTCCGGACGCCGAGGAGGTCGCCGCGCTGCGCGCCCTGCACCGGCGCGGCGTCAGCCGTCGCGCGGCTCGGGCGCGTCGCGCACGGTGATCGAGAATCGGCCGCCGCCGGGCGGTTCGTGGAACTCCGGATTCACGCAGCCGATGTCGGGCTCGCGTCGCGGGTAGGCCCGCTCGACCTCGGCCACGCAGACCGGCAGCGGTCCCCGCGCGGCGCGGACGCCCCCGAAGGCCCGCCCCTCCGCCCGGCACGCCTCGAGGACGTCGAGGTCGATCTCGGCCGCATGCACCCCTTCGACGCAGCCGACGTAGCGACGCCCGTCGCGCGCGTCGTAGGCGTACAGGCGCACGCAGCCGAGGCAGCCGACGGGGTCGATCACCCAGTCGCAGTACACCCGGCAGCGCCGGCACGAGCCCTCGCGTTCGACCATCGCGCTCATCGTGGCACGGGGCGCGGCCCCGCGTCGACTCAGAGCAGGTCGCGGTAGGCGGCGGCGTCGAGCAGGCCCCCGACGGCGGCGACGTCGTCGAGCTTGACGCGGATCAGCCAGCCGTCGCCGTACGGGTCCTCGTTGACGAGTTCGGGCGACTCGACGACCCGATCGTTGACGGCCGTGACGGTGCCTCCGAGGGGAGCGATCACGTCGGAGACGGCCTTGACCGACTCCAGCGAGCCGTACGAGCCGTCGCCGGCGATCTGCGCGCCGACCGCGGGGGGCTCGAAGTAGACGACCTCGCCGAGGGCGTCCTGGGCGTGCCAGGTGATGCCGAACACCGCCTCGTCGCCGTCGACCCGCACCCAGTCGTGGTCGCGGTGGTAGCGCAGGTCCTCGGGGTAGGTCTCCTCGGCGGGCATTCGCTCAACTCTCCTTCGTGTAGAACGGCAGGGGGACCGCCTCCGCGTCGCGCTCGCGACCGCGGACGTCGATCTGCAGGACGGTGCCCGGCTCGGCCAGCTCGGGCGGGACGTAGCCGAGCCCGATGCCGCGGTCGATGCTCGGCGACAGGGTCCCGCTCGTGATGGCCCCGACCTTGGCGCCGTCGTGCAGGATCGCGTAGCCCTCGCGCGGGATCGCGCGGTCCATCAGGCGCAGGCCGACGAGGCGGCGCTTGACGCCCTTCTCGACCTGGCGCTCGAGCACGGCGCTGCCGGTGAAGGGCCGGCCGAGGTGCACGAAGCGGCCGAGGCCGGCCTCGATCGGCGTGGTCTTCGGATCGATGTCGTGTCCGTGCAGCGGGTAGCCCATCTCGAGGCGGAGCGTGTCCCTCGCGCCGAGGCCGCTCGGCACGACGCCGTGCTCACGACGCGCGAGGATCCCGTCCCAGAGGTCGCCGGCGCGCTCGGCGTCGCAGACCAGCTCGACTCCCGTCTCGCCCGTGTACCCGGTGCGGGCCACGAGGCACGGCACCCCGGCGACGACGCGCTCGACGCAGCCGAAGGCGGGGATCGTGTCGGGGGCCGGCGTCTTCTTGGGCCAGATGTCGGCCAACAGCTCGAGCGCGACGGGGCCCTGCAGCGCCAGCATCGCGGTCGCGTCGCTGAGGTCTCGGATCGCCGCCCCGCGTTGCTTGAACGCCTTCAGGTGGGCGAGGTCGGTCGCGACATTGCCCGCGTTGACGATCAGCAGCCAGCGTCCCTCGGGCAGTCGGTAGGCGATCAGGTCGTCGATGATCCCGCCCTTGTCGTTGAGCAGGAACGAGTACTGGGCACGGCCCTCCTCGATCCGGTCGATGTCGCTCGCGAGCGCCTTGCGCAGCAGCGCCTCCGCGCCGGACCCCGCGATCTCGAGCTGGCCCATGTGCGACACGTCGAACAGACCCGCGCGGGCCCGCACGGCGCGGTGCTCCTCGTTGATGCCGACGTAGTAGACCGGCATCTCCCAGCCGGCGAAGTCGACCATGCGCGCGCCGAGCTCGACGTGCCGGTCGTACAACGGCGTGCGGCGCGGATCGTTGGGCATCGGCTCTGCGGGTCGGTGTCCGACGCGGCGTCCCTGACGCGTCCGGCGGTGACGTGCACGTGCATCGCCATGATACCGCGATCGTCCCGCGACGCATCCGCGCCCCGTGGATTCGGCTCCACGAGCGGCCTGCGGCGCCCCCGCGCGTCCCGGCAACGCAACCGTTACACCCCTGCGGCGAATACGCGGCTACCCTTCGGGCCGTCGGAATCGCCACCGGCTTCGCCGTATGCGCTACCTCCTGATCGCCCTGATCGGTCTCCTCGCGGCCGTCCCCGGCGCCCTCGCCGCACCGAAGTCGCCCCCCTTCACGCTGTTTCCGGTGGTCGGCGGCGCGACGTACACGAACGACTACGGCGATCCGCGCGGTTCGGGAACCCACGAGGGCAACGATCTCCTCGCCCCCTGCGGTACCCCCGCGATCGCCGTCGTCGCCGGCAGGATCCGCCTCGACTGGGGTTCGCGCTCCGGCTGGATGGTGACGCTCGTCGGCCGCGGATCCTGGTACCGCTACATCCACATGGGCGTCGCCGGTAACGCGTCGAGTGCGCTTGCGAAGGGCCTGCGCAACGGCTCGCACGTAAAGGCGGGGCAGGTCATCTCCTACGTCGGGCGCACGGGTGACGCCCAGGGCGCGCCCTGTCACCTCCACTTCGAGCTCCACTACGGTCGTCCCGCCGTCTCCCCCTACCAGTGGCTGCGCGAGGCCGCGATCGTGCAGCCCGACCCAGCGGACCCGGCGATGACCACGTCATCGAGCCAGGCCACGCTCACCATCCGGGGCACCGTCCAGTGGGCGGCCACGATCGGCGGCGAGGGTCGCCTGGTCGTGCGCGCGTCGAAGGTCACGAGCTCGTCCGGCGAGACCGTCGACCGGCGCGGCCCGATCGCACTGCGCGCCGCGCCGGAACTGGTTGCGACCATGCGGCCCGGCGCGCGGGTGAAGGTCACCACGGCGCCGGCGATCCTGACCAGCGAGCTGCTCGACGTGCGCCCGCTCGCCTGGCCCGCCGCCCGGAGGGCATCGAGCGGACCGGCAGCGCGGAGCCGGGCCTGCTCGTCCCGCTCGCCCGGCTCAGGCGGGGCGTAGCGGACCACCAGGACCTCACCGTCACTCTCGACCTCGGCCGCGGCCAGTTCACCCCGCAGCCAGTCCCGAAG
>JBMTER010000064.1:0-8585 GCA_049433345.1 Gaiellales bacterium
CGGCGGGGCCGCGCCGGCGCGCGACGGCTCGGGTGCCGGGGCGCTCGGCCCCGGCGTCAACCCGGTCTGGGGGCCGACCCTGAGCGCCGTCCAGCGGCACACGTCCGAGCGCTGGCGGGGGATGCGGGTCTGGCACGCCCAGATCTGGACGGTCGATCCCGTCGAGGGCGCGGCGAGCGCGCGCCGGCTGACCCGCTTCCAGCCCCGCCACGGGCTGATCTCCGGGCCCTGGGTCGGCTGGTGGACGGCGGACGGGCGCACGCTCGTCGGCGGGATCGGCGGCGAGGACTACGCCGCGCCCGCCAGGATCGACGCCACCACGGGCCGCATCCGGTACGTGCGGGTCGACGGCGAGCGCGAATACGAGTCCGTCATCGGCGGAGTCTCCGCGGACGGGCGCACGGCGCTCATGTGGCGCGACGTGATCTCCGGGCGCGGCACGTTCTGGACGGTGCCGCTGGCGGGCGGCGCGGCGACGCGCTACCTGCGCGGGGCGACCGCCGTCGGCGTGCCCGTCAGCTGGGCGCCCTGAGCGCTCCCCGCCTAGGATCCCCCTGACCGACGAGGGGGAGGGGCCGACATGGCCGACGACGATCCGCGCGAGCAGCTCGAGACGCTCTACTGGTGGGGCGTGCCGACGTTCTTCCGCTGCGAGCACGATGAGGATCCGACGCAGTGCGACATCGGCGTGCTCGGCATCCCGCACTCGTCGGGGAACGGCTCGACGGAGCGCGACCAGCACCTCGGCCCGCGCGCCGTCCGCCACGTCTCCGCCCACAACCGCCGCCCGCACCGCACGTACGGCATCGACGCCTTCGCGGCGCTCCGCGTCCGCGACCTCGGCGACGTGCCGCTGCCCGAGGCGATGGACAACGAGGCCTGCGTCGACCGCATCGCCGCCTGCACGCGCCGGATCGCCGAGGCGGGCAGCCGGCTCGTCTCGATCGGCGGCGACCACGCGATCACCGGTGCCGTCCTGCTCGGGCTGGCCGGTCCCGGCTCGCCCCTGACCGCGGACGGCCCCGTCGCCCTGATCCACTTCGACGCGCACGTCGACTCGTACGCGCAGATCCCGCACTGGCTCGGCGCGCGCCGCTCCGCCGCGCACTGGGCGGCCTACCTCGTCGAGGCGGGCTGCATCGATCCGACACGCTCAACGCAGATCGGGATGCGCGGCCAGCCGCGCACCGAGACCTGGCTCGACACGAGCCGCCAGCTGGGCTACGACGTGGTCACCATGGAGGACTGCCGCGCGCGCGGCCTCGGCGCCGTGATCGCGGCCGCCCACGCGCGCGCCGGCGCGGGGCCCGTCTACGTGACGTTCGACCTCGACTGCCTCGACCCGCCGATCGCCCCGGGCGTCTCCAACCTCGAGGTGGGTGAGACCGGCTTCTCGATCGACGAGGCCAATCTCCTCCTGCGCGGCCTGCGCGGCCTCGACGTCGTCGGTGCCGACGTCGTCTGCCTGATGCCGACGAAGGACGACGCCGCGAACCGCACCGCGATGGTCGCGGGGCACGTCGCCTACGAGCAGGTGTCGCTGATCGCGGACCGGATCCGGCCGGCCTAGGCCGCGCCGAGCCCGACCCCGGGCCGGGCGGGCGCGCCCTCGGCGAGCGCGCCGAGGCACAGCTCGGCCGTGGCCGGGTTCGTGGCGAGCGGCGTGTCGTGCACGTCGCAGACCTTCATCAGCGCCTGGATGTCCGGATCGTGGGGGTGCGCGGTGAGGGGGTCGCGCAGGAACACGACGAGGTCGAGCTGCTCCTCGGCGACGAGCGCGCCGATCTGCAGGTCGCCGCCCATCGGCCCGGACTTGAGGCAGTGGACGCGCAGGTCGAAGTGCTCGTTGAGGAGGCCGCCGGTGGTGGCGGTGGCCACGAGGCGGCTGTGGCGCAGCACCTCCTCGTGGCGCTCGACGAGGGCGAGCATGGCGGTCTTGGCGCCGTCGTGGGCGACGAGCGCGATCCGGTGCGGTCGCTTCTGTGTCATGGCCCCAACCTACCCCCGGCCGAGCCCGCCTCCTGCCCGCGTCACCGCTTCCGAACCGCCTCCGAACCGCTTCGGCGCACGGGCACCCGCCGCCACTCGGACCACGCGGCGCCGTCCCACACGCGGACCACGAGCGAGCGCGCTGCGGCGGCGCGGCCCCGCAGCACGATCCGGCTCCGGAACGCCAGCGTCCGCGACTGGTGGCGCACGCGCACCTGGACGCGCTCGGCGTCGCCCGCGAGGCGCAGCTCGATCGCCGACCTGCGTCGGATCGCCGTCACGGACGGCTCGGCCGGGTCGATGGCCTCGTGTTCGCCCGTGGGCGCCGCGGGATCGGGGGCGGGCGCCGGGACCGGTGCGGGCGCGGGGGCGATCACGAAGGGCGCGAGCCGACCGGGGACGTGGATCTCGAGGCAGTCGACGGGCTCGCCGTCGACGTCCTCGAGCGCGCCGGCGACGCCGCCGAGCTCGAGGACGGCGCTGCGCGCGTGCGCGTGGGGATCGGGCTCGACGATCTCGCGGGTGACCGTGCGGGCGTCCCAGTAGCCGGCTCGCAGCCAGTGGTGGCGGCCCCGCCACGCGTCCCAGCCGAGGTAGCTGAAGCCGGGCCCGGGCCATGCCGAGGAGACCGTCCAGCGGTGCTGCTCCGGCACCCGGAAGCGCTCCGTCGTCGCCTCCGATCGCGTGACGACGAGGTCCGTGGCGGTGATCCGCACGGACGCGACGTCGGCGGAGCAGGAGCCGTCGGGCAGGCCGCGGCCGAGGTCGACGTCGATGCGCCCGCGCGTCGGCGCCCCGAAGAAGCGCAGCTGCACCGACAGCGTCTTCACGCGGTTGTCGAAGGCGACGTCGACCCGGTCGCCGTCGTCCGCGCCGCAGCCGTCCTGGAAGGCCGGCGCGGTGGTGCGCTCGAAGGCGCCGCCGATCGCCCAGTCGCCGGGGAAGGCCGCGGCAGCGGGCGCGGCGGCGAGACCGGTCAGAAGGGCGAGGGCGAGGGTGACGAGGCGGATGCGGTGCACGACGGACCTCCGGTCGGGACGTCCGGAGGTCGGGTCCCGGCGGGGGCCGCTTACGCGGCCCCGGATCGCCGCGCCCGCCGGCCATGGCCTGGCGACGGGCGCGGCGAGGCGGGCTCAGCGCACGCGCACGCGCTCCCAGTCGGACCATTCGACCCCGTCGGAGAAGCGCACCATCACCGAGCGCACCGAGGCGGACTGGTTGCGCAGGACGATCCGGTTGCGGAAGGCGACCCGCTTCGAGCCGCGGCGGACGCGGATCTGCACCTTCTCGGCGTCACCCGTCATGCGCAGCACGATCGAACGGCCGCGGCGGCCGGCGCTGACGATCACGTCGTCGAGCGTCATCTCGTCGTCGGCGCTCGTGATCTCGGGGTCCGTCTCCGGCTCCGGGGCGGGCTCCTCCGTGGCGGGCGGCGCGATCGTGAACGGCGCGCGGCGGCCGGGGACCTGGATCTCGAGGCAGTCCGCCTCGATCCCGTTCAGGAGCGGCGAGCCGAACGACCACCGCATCTCGGTGGCGCCGTTGTCGAGGCGCTCGACGTCCGTCAGCGCGCCGTCGACCTGATCGAGCTCGAGGGTGGCGACGCGCTCGTAGTGCTCCGTGTCGAGGCCCGACACGATGCGGCTCCACTGGTAGCGCCAGTAGCCCTGCGCGGAGAAGCGGCCGACGTACGTCCAGCCCTCGCCCTCGGGCGGGGTGTAGCGCGAGTACGTCCACGCGTACTCGGTGCGGGACGGGCCGACGATGTCGCGCGTGGCGATCGAGACGTCCATCACGCCCGTCTGGCAGGAGCCGTCGGCCTGGCCGCGGCCGAAGTTGACGTAGACGTTGCCGCGCTCCGGCGTCTGGAAGTACGCGAGGCGCACGGACAGGGTCTTGGCGCGGTTGTCGAAGACGGCGTCGACCTCGTCGACGTCGTTGGGGTTGAAGCCGCCGTAGAAGCTCGGCGACGTCGTGCGCTCGAACGAGCCGGCGATCCGCCAGTCGCCCTCGTAGGCCTGGGCGGCGGGGACGGCGGCGAGGGCGGCGACGGCGGCGACGCCGGCGAGGGCGCCTCGGATGGATGTGCGGGGCATGGGGTGGCTGGCCTCCGGGGTCGTGGGTGGGGCGCTCCCGCCCCGTGCATCAGGGCTGACGCGTCGGCCGGTCGGATCTGACGCCGCCCCCGGGTGGCCCGTGGACGTTCAGCGGATTCTCAGGTTCCGGCGGCAGGGTGCGTCCGCCAGACCACCGCTTCCGTCGCAGCGGCGAAGGCGGGACCGACCATCATCGCCACCACACGAGGAGACACCCACATGCACGCATCCACGCTCACCAGCGGCCGGGGCCTGATCGCGCTCGCCGCCGCCGCCGCCGTGCTCGCGCTGCCGGCCGCGGCGCTCGCGCACGATCGCGCAGACGACGGGGGACGCCAGACCCAGGCCGGGGTCGTGCGCGGCGATGGCGGGCCCCGGGTCGGCAGCCCGGGCTTCGCAGCCGCCGCGCAGGCCGGCCTGCAGCGCGGCCGCGGTCGTGGTCCGAGCGCGGCGCAGCTCGCCGCGAAGCTCGGACTCGAGAAGGCCGCCGTGCGCGGCGCCATGCGCGCGGCGCGCGCGGAGGTCCGGGGCGTCGAGGGCAGGGACGCTCGCAAGGCGGCCTTCCAGGCGGCGCTCGCGAGCGAGCTGGGTCTCACGCAGGCCCAGGTCGACGCCGCCTTCGGCGCGATCCGCGCCGACACCCTGAGTTCCTGCGTCGACCGCCTGCTCGCCCGGGGCGTCATCACCCAGGACCAGGCCGACGCGATCGACGCGCAGATCACGGCGGGCGAACTCGACGAGGCGCACGCCGCGATCAAGGCCGCGAAGGCCGCGGCCCGAGCGAGCGCCGCGGGCGCCTAGCCACCACGCGGGTGCGCGCCCCGACAATCGCGCGTGATCGGCCCTGCACGGACGACGGCCCGGGGTTCCCCCGGGGCCGTCGCGCGCATGCGCTGGAGAGGACTTGAACCTCCACGCCCTTGCGGGCACAAGGCCCTCAACCTTGCGCGTCTACCAATTCCGCCACCAGCGCGTGAGGCCCCAAGGCTAGCCGAAACGGGGCGGGGATGCCGCGGCGGCGCGGACCCCGGACCCACCCCCGCTTGCGAACATGCGTTCGATGTGCCATCCTCTGTGCGAACACCCGTTCGATTGGAGGCCCCCGTGGCGCTCACGAAGCGGCAGCAGCAGGTGCTCGACGTCGTCGAGCAGTACATGGAGGAGCACGGCTATCCGCCGACCGTGCGCGAGATCGGGGACGCCGTCGGGCTCGCGTCGCCGTCGACCGTGCACGCCCACCTCAAGGCCCTGGAGCAGAGCGGAGCCCTGCGCCGCGATGCGACGAAGCCGCGGGCGATCGACCTCGGCGAGCGGCGGCGCGAGCGCGCGACGGCCGTGCTGGAGATGCCGGGTGTGCGGATGCTGCCCCTGGTCGGCGCGATCGCGGCGGGTTCGCCGATCCTCGCCGAGGAGAACGTGACCGAGCACATCGCCGTGCCCGAGCAGATCACCGCCAGCGGGGAGAACTTCCTCCTCACGGTGCGCGGGGATTCGATGGTCAACGCGGGGATCCTCGACGGCGACACCGTGGTCGTGCGGCGCCAGGAGGACTGCGCCGATGGCGAGATCGCGGCCTGCCTCGTCGACGGCGACGAGGCCACGGTCAAGCGCCTGCGTCGTGTCGACGGTCGCGTCCGCCTCGACCCCGAGAACGACGCGCTGCAGCCCTTCTACCCCGACCACGTCGTCGTCATGGGCGTCGTGGTGGGCGTCTTCCGGAGGATCTGAGTCATGCTTCTGCTCGACGTGGACGCCACGGCCCCCGCCATTCGCACGCTCGAGGAGCTGGTCGCCGCCGGGTCGGCGCCGCCCGCGCGGGCCGGCGCGGACGGCACCTGCCTGGTCTGCGCCGGCGAGACGCTGCGCGTCGAGCAGCGCGGCGGCGCGGGGGCGTGGGCCTGCCGCGAGTGCGGCTCCGTGCTCGAGGACGCGCCGGCCGGCGTCTGACGCGGCGCCGGAACATGTGCTGCAATGGGCGAGTGACCCGAATGCGCCTGCTGGCCCTCGCCGCCGCCCTCGTGGCCGTGGCCCTCGCCGCGTCGCCGGCCAGCGCGGCCCGCGTCGTGAACGGGTCGATCACGCCGTCGTCGCTGAAGGGCAAGCCGGCGGTCGTGATGTTCTTCCACCCCTTCTGAGGGGCCTGCCAGGGCGAGGCGCCCCAGGTCGCGCGGTACGCGTCGGCGAATCCCAACGTGCGGGTCGTGGCGGTCGCCTCGGTCGAGGCGCGACGCGCCGACGTGGTCCGGTTCGTGCGCCAGCGCTTCGGGCGGGCACCGGTGACCGTCTACATCGACCGCTCGGGCCGCTCGCAGGCCGCGTTCCGGGCGCCGTACCATCCCGAGTACCGCTTCACCACCAAGCGCGGCCGGCTGACCGCGAAGGCGCCGCGGGGCTTCCCGCTCGGCTGACCGGTTTCCGTCAGCCGGTCCGGGACGAGCGGGCGACCGCCTGCGTCCCCTCTATCCTCCTGACGTGCCGACGACCGACGAGCTCCTGCTGACCCGCGCCCAGCGCGATCTCTACGCCGAGCTCGAGGGCGACGCGACCGAGGACCTCGAGCGCTTCTGCCAGATGCTCGTCGCGCGCGTCGTCGTCCTCGTCCGGCATCGCTGCGTGCACGGCCGTGAGTCCCGCACGACGCTCGGCCTCGCCGAGCGGGCGCACACCCTCGTCGCCGCCGACCCGCGTGCGGATGAGGCGCGCGCGGCGATCTGGAGCCTGGTCGAGTGGCTCACGCGCTGGCCGTGGGGGGCGGGCGCGTACGGGGCGATCGATCGGCTCGTGGTGGCCGGCGCGATCGCGGACCGGCTCGCGCGCGAGCCAGCGTGACCACGGCCTGGCTGATCGCGGCGGCGGCGATGGGGTACGCCTTCGGCTGCATCCCGGTCGCCAACCTCGTCGCCCGCCGGCACGGTATCGCCGACCTGCGCGTGGTCGGCGACCGGAATCCCGGCTACTGGAACGCGCGCGCGCTGGTCGGGGCCCGCGCGGCGCTTCCGATCCTGCTGCTCGACGCCGCCAAGGGCGCGGCGGGTGCCGGGTTCGGGCTCGCGGTCGCGGGCTTCTGGGGCGGGATCCTCGGATGGCTCGGCGCCATCCTCGGGCACATGTTCCCGGCGCCGATGGGCTTCCGCGGCGGGCGCAGCCTGCTCTGCCTCGCCGGCGGCGCGATCGTGATCGTGCCGCTCGCCTGCGCGGTCTCGGCGGTCGTGTTGCTGGCCGTGCGCTGGCGGTTCGGGTTCGCGCGCGGCATCCAGGCCTGTCTGATCGTGGCGCCGTTCGCGATCTGGTTCTTCTACGGCGCCGGCTACGAGCTGGGGATCGCGGTCGGCCTGCTGCTCTTCATCGGCGTGCGCGCCTTCCTCGCCGACCGCGCGCTGGCGCGCGCCGGCATCCCGAAGCATCAGGACGAACGCGCGTAGGTGCGGCCGCGCCAGCGTCGGTTGGGGCGCACGGCGGAGGCGATCAGGCGGACGACGGCGGCGCCGTCGGCCAGCGGGGCGAGCCAGTAGAGCCGTCCGGGGTGGTCGTATGCCGACCGCAGCGCGACGTGGAACAGCAGGCGCACCGCGAGCAGGACGAGCGACGGAACGGCGACCCACCACGATCCGACGAGCAGCGCGGCGATGAGCAGCCACGGCGGCAGGGCGAGGGTCAGCAGCAACGTCAGGATGTCGAGCGCCTGCTCGCGGCCCGAGGCGACGCCCGGCAGCGCCAGCGAGCGGCCCCATTCGCGCCACGCCTCGCGTCCGGAGGCGTGCATGTCGACGACCAGGAGCGGCGCCGCGTCGGCCATCCCGACGCGCCAGCCCGTGCGCACGAGGTGGCGGGCCAGCGCGACGTCCTCCGTCATGTGCGCGCGCACGGGCGCCCAGGCCCCGGCCGCGCGGAAGCGCTCCACCTCGACGAGCAGGCACTGGCCGTTGGCGACGATGCGGTCGGAGGCAGCGGGGGCGGGCGTCGGCGGACCGAAGCGGTAGACGAGGGTGGCGAGCAGGGCGGGGTGGAGGATCGCCTCGCCGACGGTGTCGACCGCGAAACGCGGTCCGGCCGTGACGGCGTCGTAGCCGTGCTCCGCCGCGGCCGCGAGCAGCGCGTCGGGCAATGCGGGGTCGGGTCGGGCGTCGGCGTCGAGGCAGAGCGCCCACGGCGCGCGGGCCTCGGCGAGGCCCTGCTGGAGGGCGTGCTGCTTGCCGACCCAGTCGGATGGCCGCTCGCCGGCGCCGACGAGGCGGATGCGGGGATCGCGCGCGGCGGCCGCCCGTACGACGTCGGCCGTGGCGTCGCCCGAGCCGTCGTCGACGATGATCGCCTCGCGGACGCTCGGCCCCATCCGGGTGATCGCCTCGAGCAGCGGCCCGATCCGGTGCTCCTCGTCGCGGGCGGGGACGATCACCGTGAGCGCCCCCGGCTCTGCGGGCTCGCCCGCCGCCAGCGGGCGGACCCGGTCGCGGCCGCGGCCCCGCCGGGCGCGCCCCCCCCGCCCCGCGCCGGCCGGGG
>JBMTER010000065.1:0-8467 GCA_049433345.1 Gaiellales bacterium
GACGGCGATCTCGTTCCTCGGCCTCGGCGACCCGTCTCTGCCGAGCTGGGGCAAGATGATCGAGACGGCCTTCGATCGCGGCGCCATCTCGTACGGCGCGTGGTGGGCGATCGCACCGCCCGGCATCGCCGTGGCCGTGGTCATCATGGCCTTCAACATGCTCGGGACGGCGGCCGAGGACGCCCTCAATCCGCGCCTCAAGGTCAGCCACCTCGTGCGCCGCCACTTCCGGCTGCGGCCGCTGCCGGACAAGGAGGACCCGCGTTGAGCGCGCTCGCCGTCGAGAACCTGCACGTCTGGTTCGAGCTCCCGAGCGGGCGCGAGCTGCACGCCGTGCAGGGCGTCGACCTCGCGCTCGAGCGGGGCGAGCGGCTCGGGCTCGTCGGCGAGTCGGGCTGCGGCAAGACCACCGCGATCCTCGCGATGATGGGCCTCCTGCCGCCCACGGCCAGCGTCGCCGGGCGCATCCTGCTCGACGGCGAGGACATCCTCGCCGGCGGCGACGCCACGATGCGACCGCATCGCTGGATGGACATCGCGATGGTCTTCCAGGGCGCGATGAACGCCTTCGATCCCGTCAAGACGATCGGGTCGCAGATCGCGGAGCCCCTCGAGCGCGCCGGCATCGCCGAGGGCCGCGCGGCCCGCACGCGCACGGGCGAGCTGCTCGAGCTGGTCGGCATCAGCGCCGACCGCCAGACCCGGTACCCGCACGAGTTCTCGGGCGGCATGCGCCAGCGCGCCGCGATCGCGATGGCGCTCGCCTGCGAGCCGCGCGTCCTGCTCGCCGACGAGCCCACCACCGCCCTCGACGTGATGGTGCAGGCCCAGATCCTCGAGCTGCTCGTGCGCCTGACCGACGAGCTCGGTCTCGCGATGATCCTCGTCACGCACGACCTGCCCCTGGTCAGCCAGGCCTGTACGCGCGCCGCCGTGATGTACGCCGGGCGGATCGCGGAGACGGGCACGACGCGCGAGCTCCACCACGCGCCGCTCCACCCGTACACGCGGATGCTGTTCGCGGCCACCCCGGACCTCACGGGCACGGGCGCGGTGCGCTCGATCCCGGGCGCCCCGCCGCGCCTCGACGAGCCCGTCCGCGGCTGCCCCTTCCAGCCGCGCTGCGATCGCGCCTTCGCGCCGTGCGCGGAGTCGGCGCCGCCGGTACGCGTGGCCGGCCCGGGCCACGTCGCGCGCTGCCACTGGGAGGCGGGCGCATGACGGAGCACCTGCTCGAGGTCGACGGTCTGGTCGTCCGCTACCGCCAGGGCCGCAAGGGGGTCGTGCGGGCCGTCGACGGCGTCTCCCTCGCCGTGGCACCCGGGGAGCTCGTGGCCCTGGTCGGCGAGTCGGGCTGCGGCAAGACGACGACGGCGCAGGCCGCGATGCGGATGGCGCCGATCACGGACGGCCGCATCCGCTATCGCGGGCGCGACATCACCGCGCTCTCCTCGCGCGAGCTCCGGCCCGTGCGGCGCGAGATGCAGCTGATCTTCCAAGACCCGTACGAGTCGCTCGACCCGCGCTTCCGCGTCCGCGACACCGTCGCGGAGCCGCTCGAGATCCACGGAATCACGGACGACCGCGAGGGCCGCGTGCGCCGCGCCCTCGAGCGGGCCGGGCTGACGCCGCCCGAGCTCTACCTCGACCGCTACCCGCACGAGCTGTCGGGCGGGCAGCGCCAGCGCGTCTCGATCGCGGCCGCGCTCGCCCTCGAGCCGACGCTGCTGCTCGCCGACGAGCCCGTCTCCATGCTCGACGTGTCGGTGCGGGCCGGCATCCTCGCCCTGCTCGACGAGCTGCGCTCCGACGGCCTCGGGATCCTGATGATCACGCACGACCTGTCGACCGCGGCCCGCTACGCCGACCGCATCTGCGTGATGTACCTCGGCCGCATCGTCGAGGAGGGCCCCGCGGCCGCCGTGATCGGCGATCCCCGCCACCCGTACACCAAGGCGCTCCTCAGCGTCGTGCCGCGCGCCGATCCCGACGATGCGGGGGAGCCCGAGATCCTGCGCGGCGAGACCCCGAATCCCGCCGACGTGCCGTCGGGCTGTCGCTTCCACCCACGCTGCCCCGTGGTGCGCGACGCGTGCCGCACGGACGACCCCGTGCTGCTCGCCGTGGGCGCGCCCGGCCAGCGCGCCGCCTGCCCGTACGCCTAGGGCGAGCGCCGGGCCGGCTCGTAGACTGGCGCGGTGGCGCCGGATCCCCACACCCTGTTGCGCGAGGTCTTCGGCCACGACGCCTTCCGGCCCGGCCAGGAGGCGGCCGTCGAGGCCGCGCTCGCGGGGCGCGACGCCCTCGTCGTGATGCCGACGGGTTCGGGCAAGTCGCTCTGCTACCAGCTGCCGGCCCTCGGGGCGCTGCGACTGACCATCGTCGTCTCGCCCCTGCTCGCGCTGATGCGCGACCAGGTCGAGGCCCTGCGCGCCCTCGGTCGTGACGACGTCGCCCAGCTCTCGAGCGACACGCCGTCCGACGAGGTCGAGCGCGTCCTCGCCGCGCTGCGCGGACCCGGCGCGAGCCTGCTCGAGGAGGCGCCCGCGGTGCGCCTCCTCTACGTGGCGCCGGAGCGCTTCGCCAACGCGCGCTTCGCCGCGGCCCTCGCCGACGCCGAGGTCGACCTGCTCGTCGTCGACGAGGCGCACTGCCTGAGCGAGTGGGGCCACGACTTCCGCCCCGACTACGGGCGCCTCGCGCAGGTGCGCGAGCGGATCCGCCCGCGCGCGGTGATGGCCCTGACCGCCACCGCGACGCGGCAGACCTCGGTCGACATCATGCGCCGGCTCGGCCTCCAGGACCCGCTCGAGGTGCACACCGGCTTCGACCGCCCGAACCTCGCCTTCGACGCGATCGAGGCGGCCGGCAGGGCGCGCCGACTGCAGCTGCTCGAGCACGGCCTCGCCGATCCCGCCGCGCGGCCCGCGATCGTCTACGTGCGCACCCGCAAGGACTGCGAGATGGTCGCCGAGGCCCTCGTCGCGGCCGGCCTGCCCGCGGCCGCCTACCACGCGGGCCTCGAGCGCACCGAGCGCCAGGCCCGCCAGGACGCCTTCATGGCCTCGGACGCGCGCGTGATGGTGGCCACGACCGCGTTCGGGATGGGCGTCGACAAGGCCGACATCCGCGCGGTCTGGCACTGGGGCCTGCCGCAGTCGCTCGAGGCGTACTCGCAGGAGTCGGGCCGCGCCGGCCGTGACGGCGCCCCCGCCCGCTGCGTGCTGCTCCACTCGCCCGGCGACCGCGGCGTCCTCGGCGCCCTCATCCGCCGCGCGTCGTTCGGCGCCGACGAGGTCAATCGCGTCCTCGCCGCGCTCGCCCAGCTGGCCGAGCCGGGCACGGGCGCCTTCGCCGTCAACCCGGCCGAGCTCGCGCGCATGGCGGGCGCCGGCGAGGACGACGTGCGCGCCTGGCTCGCGAGCGCCGAGGCCGTCGGCGCCGCCGAGCTCGAGCCGGGCTCGTCCTCGACGTGGCGGGGACGGCTGCGGCTGCGCGGACTCGGGGCCGACCGGGCCGAGGACGTGCGCCTGAGGGCGCGGCGCATCGACGGCGGCCGCTGGGACCGCCTCGACGCCGCCCAGGCCTACGCGGCGGGCACGGGCTGCCGGCGGCGCGCGCTCCTCGCCTACTTCGGCGACGACGAGCAGCCCCGCGCCGACGAGCGCTGCTGCGACGTCTGCGATCCGATCGACGTGCCGGCCGAGACCGCCGCGACCCGCAGCCGCAGCCGTCGCCGGACCGCCGTCGAGATCCCGGCCGACGCGCCCGCCGCCCTGGTCGAGCAGCTCAAGGCGTGGCGCTCGGAGACCGCCAAGGCGCAGGGCGTGCCCGCCTACGTGGTCGCGAAGGACGCCACCCTGCACGCCATCGCCGCCGTCCGCCCCACCGGCCCGGCGGCGCTCGAGGCGCTCCCCGGCGTCGGGCCCGCGTTCATGGAGCGGCACGCCGCGGCTGTGCTCGCCATCGTCGGCGCGTGGGCCGACGACCCGCTCGCCGCCTAGGCCCGCGAGGCCGCCCGCGGCCGGGTACGATGCCGGCCATGAGCACCCCCCGCCGCCCCTCCGACGACATCACCAAGGGCTTCCGCCGCGCCCCGGCTCGCGCCATGCTGCGCGCCGTCGGCCTCCGCGATGAGGACTTCGACAAGCCGCAGATGGCCGTCGCGACCTCGTGGAACCAGGTCACGCCCTGCAACTACCACCTCGACAAGCTCGCCATCGAGGCGCAGCAGGGCGTCGACGCGGCCGGCGCGGTAGCGCTGATCTTCAACACGATCGCCGTCTCCGACGGCATCGCGATGGGCCACGAGGGGATGCGCGCCTCGCTCGTCTCCCGTGAGAACATCGCCGACGCCTACGAGCTCGTGATGCACGCGGAGCGCTTCGACGGCGCCGTCACGATCGCCGGCTGCGACAAGAGCCTGCCCGGGATGCTGATGGGCATGGCGCGCCTCGACCTGCCCGGCTGCTTCCTCTACGGCGGCACGATCATGCCCGGCAGGTTCCGCGGCAGGGACGTCAACATCCAGGACGTCTTCGAGGCCGTCGGCGCGGTCGCCGCGGGCACCATGTCCGAGGAGGACCTGCTCGAGCTCGAGCGCGAGGCCTGCCCGGGCGCCGGCTCCTGCGGCGGCATGTTCACCGCCAACACGATGGCCACGATCGGGGAGGCGATCGGCATGGCCCCGATCGGCTCGTCGTCCGCCCCGGCCACGCACGCGCGTCGGCTCGAGTGGGCGCGCACGGCCGGCGAGATCGCGGTCCGCGCGGTCGAACAGGGTCTGACCCCGCGGCGGATCATGACCAAGCAGGCCTTCGAGAACGCGATCATGGCCGTCAACGCGGGTGGCGGCTCGACGAACGCCGTCCTGCACCTGATGGCGATCGCCCACGAGTGCGGCGTCGACCTGGACCTGGACGACTTCAACCGCATCGCGGCGCGCACCCCCCACATCGCCGACCTCAAGCCCGGCGGGCAGTACGTGATGGCCGACCTCGACAAGGTCGGCGGCGTGCCGGTGATCCTCAAGGAGCTGCTCGACGCCGGCCACCTGCACGGCGACGCGCTGACCATCACCGGCCAGACGATGGCGGAGGCCCTCGCCGACGCCCCGAACGCGGACGGCACGATCGTGCACCCGTTCTCGGATCCGGTCCACACCGACGGCGGCCTGCTCGTCCTGCGCGGCACGGCCGCGCCCGACGGCGGCGTCGTCAAGGTCGCCTCCACCGGCATCCGCCAGTTCCGCGGCCCGGCGCGCGTCTTCTCCGGCGAGGAGGCCGCGATGGACGCCGTCGTCGAGGGCCGCATCAAGGACGGCGACGTGATCGTGATCCGCGACGAGGGCCCGAAGGGCGGTCCCGGCATGCGCGAGATGCTCGGCGTCACGGGCGCCGTGATGGGCGCGGGCCTCGGCGAGACCGTCGCGCTGATCACGGACGGCCGCTTCTCCGGCGCCACCCGCGGGTTCTGCATCGGCCACGTCTGCCCCGAGAGCGTCGAGGGCGGCCCGATCGGCCTGATGGAGGAGGGCGACATCATCGAGATCGACGTCGCCGGGCTGCGCATCGACCTCGAGGTCGACGAGGCCGAGCTCGAGCGCCGACGCGCCCGCTACCAGCGCCCCACGCCGAAGTACACCCGCGGCGCGCTGCACAAGTACGCGATGCTGGTCGGCCCGGCGTCGAACGGCGCCGTGCTCGACTGACCTAGGCGGCCGCGAAGCTGTACGGATCGGGCTGCACGGCCCGCCCGTCGGCCACGAGCCGCTCGAGGTGTGCGAGCGCCTCGACGAGCGCGAAGCGGCGCTCGTGCATGCCGTGCCCGTCCGGCCAGATCACCGCGGCCACGTCCATCGCGGAGACGGCGCCGTCCTCGAGTGCGCCGTGCGCGATCCGCAGGCGCTCGTCGTGCATCGCGCGGATCTCCCGGGCGCGGGTCGGCACGTCCTCGATCGGGGCGCGGTGTCCGCCGTGGGTGATGCGGGGGGCGAGCGCGGCGAGCCGCTCGAGCGTGTCGAAGTAGCGCCCGAGCGGGTCGAAGGCGGTGTCCTCCCAACGACCCACGTTGGGGCTGATCGTGGCGAGGATGACGTCGCCCCCGAACAGCCGGCCGCCGTCGCCCATCAGCGCGATGTGGCCGTCGGCGTGGCCCGGCAGGTGCAGCACCTCGAAGGCCTCGCCGGCGATGTCGAGGCGGTCGCCCTCGTCGACGAGCACGTTCGGCTCGGGGATCGCGACGGGCGAGCCCTCCTCGTCGTCGGCGGCCTCGCGCGCCATCTCCGCGGACATGCCGTGCCCGTGCATGTGCTCGAACACGACCTCGAAGCCCTGCTCGACCCAGGCGTTGCGGCACAGCGCCGCGTCGATCCGCCCCTGCACGATCTCGTCGGGGCGCGCCAGCTCGGCCAGCGGGCCGCCGCAGCCGACGTGGTCGGGATGGTAGTGCGTGATAACGAGCCGGCCGATCTTCGGATTGCCGAGGCCCGCAAGCACGTCCCGCCAGCGGGCGACGGTGCCGGGCGTCCCGAGGCCCGCGTCGATGATCGTCCAGCCCTGCGGATCCTCGAGGGCGTAGCAGTGCACGTGGTCGAGCGCCCACGGCAGCGGCATCGTGATGCGATGCGCCCCCTCGCCGAGGGGCGTCACGACCGCGTCGCGCGCCACCGGCCTAGAGCTCGGTGCGCTCGACGGAGCGGGAGACGAACGCCTCGATGACGTCGCCCTCCTCGAGGTCGGCGAAGCCCTTGAGCACGATGCCGCACTCGAAGCCCTCCTTGACCTCCTTGACCTCGTCCTTGAGGTGGCGGAGCGAGTCGAGCTCGCCCTCCCAGACCACGACGCCGGAGCGCAGGAGGCGCGCGCTCGAGCCGCGCTGGATCAGGCCGCTGGTGACCATGCAGCCGGCGATCGTGCCGACGCGCGAGGCCTTGAACAGCTGGCGCACCTCCGCCGTGCCCGTGACCTCCTCGACGATGTCGGGGGTGAGCATGCCGACGAGGGCCTTCTCGATGTCCTCGGTCAGCTGGTAGATGACCTTGTAGGTGCGGATGTCGACGCCCTCGCGCTCCGCCAGGGCCTTCGCCTCGACGTTGGGGCGCACGTTGAAGCCGACGACGATCGCCTTCGAGGCGGCGGCCAGCATGACGTCCGACTCGGAGATGCCGCCGACGCCCGTGTGGATGACGCGCACCGCGACCTCGTCGCTCTTGATCTTGTCGAGCTCGGACACGGCGGCCTCGACGGAGCCCTGCACGTCGCCCTTGATGACGAGGTTGAGGTCGCGGACCGCGCCGTCGGAGACCTGCTTGAAGAGGTCCTCGAGGGAGATCGACTTCTGGCTGCGGCGCGACAGCTCCTCGGCGCGCAGGCGCGCGGCGCGGCGCTGCGCGTAGTGGCGCGCGTCGCGCTCGGAGTCGACGACGCGGCAGATCTCGCCGGCGGGCGGCGGCTTGTCGAAGCCGACGATCTCGACGGGCTCGGCCGGGCCGGCCGACTCGAGCTTGGTGCCGTGCTCGTCGAGCATCGCGCGCACCTTGCCCCAGGCGTCGCCGGCGACGCCGGCGTCGCCGGGCCGGAGCGTGCCGCGCTGCACCAGCATCGTCGCGACCGGGCCGCGGCCGACGTCGAGACGGGACTCCACGATCGGACCCGAGGCGGGCGCGTCCGGGTTGGCCTTCAGCTCGAGCACGTCGGCCTGCAGGAGCAGCAGCTCGAGCAGGCCGTCGAGGCCCTGCTTCTCCTTCGCGGAGATGTCGACGAAGACGGTGTCCCCGCCCCAGTCCTCCGGCTGGAGGCCGTGCGTGACGAGGTCCTGGCGCGTCTTCTGCGGGTTCGCGCCGGGCTTGTCGATCTTGTTGACGGCGACGACGATCGGCACCTCCGCGGCCTTCGCATGGTCGATCGCCTCGATCGTCTGCGGCATCACCGAGTCGTCGGCGGCGACGACGAGCACCGCGACGTCGGTCAGCTTCGCGCCGCGGGCGCGCAGCGCGGTGAAGGCCTCGTGACCCGGCGTGTCGAGGAACGTGACCTGGCGCTCGCCGACGGCGACCTGGTAGGCGCCGATGTGCTGGGTGATGCCGCCGGCCTCGCCCTCGACCACGCTCGTCTCGCGGATCGCGTCGAGCAGGGTCGTCTTGCCGTGGTCGACGTGGCCCATCACGGTGATGACCGGGGCACGCGGCTTGAGGGTCTCGGGATCGTCCTCGATGACGACGTCCTCGATCTCCTCCTCGGCGCTCTGGATGGTGACGGGGCGCTCGTACTCGGCCGCGATCAGCTCGATCGCGTCATCGGTCAGGGACTGCGTGATGGTCACGAACTCGCCGAGGCCCATCATCGTCTTGATGATCTCGGCCGTGGAGACGCCGAGCTTCTCCGCGTACTCCTTGACGGTGACGCCGGACGGGACGGTGACCGGGCCGGTCGGCCGGACGACCGGCTTCTCCTCGCGCGGCTCCTTC
>JBMTER010000066.1:0-8373 GCA_049433345.1 Gaiellales bacterium
AGGTGCATGGTGGTCGGGAGCGACAGGCACGGGGCGGAGCCGGGGTTGGCGTCGGTGGCGAGCGCGACGCGGCCGCCGTGGTCGAGGATCGCGCGCAGGGGCGGCATCGGCCGGCGCAGGGTCAGCGCGGCGACGGGCAGGCCGACGCCGATCACGTCGGAGTCCGCGAGCGCGCGCACGCCGTCGGGGCCAGTCGCCTCGAGGTGGTCGACCGACGCGGCGCCGAGCTCGATCGCGAGGTCGATCGCGCCCATCTCCGAGAACTGGTCGGCGTGGAGGCGCAGGCCGAGGCCGTGCGCGCGGGCGGCCTCCAGGTAGCGGCGGCTCTGGTCGGCGTCGAAGACGCCGCGCTCCAGGAACACGTCGGCCTGCTCCGCGAGGTCGGCGCAGGCCGGCAGGATCTCGGCGATGGCCGTGTCGACGTAGGCGTCGGGCGAGGCCGCCTCGGGTGGCGTCGAGTGCAGCGCCAGGCAGGTCGTGCGCACCCGCACCCCGGCCGCCTGTCCGGCGGCGCGCGCCGTCCGCAGCATGCGAGCCTCGTCCGTGGCGGTCAGGCCGTAGCCCGACTTGACCTCGGCGGTGGTGGTGCCGAGGGCCCGCATGCGCGAGAGCCGCCGGGTGGCGGCGGCGAGCAGCGCGTCGTCGGACGCCTCGCGGGTCATGCGCACGCTCGCCCTGATCCCGCCGCCCTCGGCCGCGATCCGCTCGTAGTCCGCACCCTGGGCGCGCAGGTCGAACTCGTGCACCCGGTCGCCGCCGTAGACGACGTGGGTGTGGCAGTCGACGAGACCCGGGACGGCGCTCAGGCCCGTCGCGTCGATCACCTCGGCGCCGTCGGCGAGCGCGACCTGGCCGCGGACCTCGTCGCGCGGGCCGACCGCCTCGATGTGCCCGTCGCGGATCGCGATCGCCGCGTCGTGGACGACCCGGAAGGAGCCGTCCTCCGCCACCGTGGCGAGCGACGCGAGGCTGTCGATCAGGCGGTCGGCGGGCTGCATGCGGGCAGTCTACGGGCGGGTCCGTGCGGGTCCCGTGCGCCTCTGCCACGACCGCGCGCGGATTCTGACCAGATGCTGACTAGAATCGCCGCTATGGATGTCAGCGTGTACGAGGCGAAGGCCAATCTGTCGCGGCTCCTCAAGGACGTCGAGGCGGGACGCGAGGTCACGATCACGCGGCACGGGCGGCCGGTGGCGCGGCTGGTGCCGGTCGACGACCGGCAGACGCGGGAGGCGCGCGCCATCGCGGCGGTCGAGGCCGCACGTGATCTGCGCGCGCGGATCGAGGATCCGCCGACCGCCGACGAGATCGTGTCGTGGATCCGCGAGGGGCGCGAGTGACGCTGGTCGTCGACGCCTCGGCCGTCCTGCAGGCGTACGCGCCCGACGAGGAGGGGCGCGTCGGGGAGGGGATCCACGTGCGCATCGAGCTCGAGGGCGCGTACGCGCCCCCGGGCTTTGCCGACGAGGTCGTGGAGGCCGCCGCCAAGGGCGTGCGGATGCGGCGCTGGTCGCCCGACATCGCACGGGCGATCGTCGCGCAGATCGCCGAGCTCGACATCACGCTGGCAGATCGCCTCCGCCCGAGCCTGGACCAGCTCGAGGTGGCGCTCGCGACCGGCCTCTCCGGCGCCGACGCCTCTTACGTGCTGCTGGCGCGGGAGACGGGCCTGCCCCTGGCCACCAACGATCGCGCGATGCGCGCCGCGGCCGAGCGCGCGGGCGTCGCCTGCGTGTGATCCGTGCTATAACGCGATCGCATACGACGGAAAAGAAGCGCTCATGCATCGCATGGGCCGGAACCGAGGAGACCCCCCATGGGCATTCGCATCAACGACACCGCCCCGAACTTCACGGCCCAGACCACCGAGGGCGAGATCGACTTCCACGACTGGATCGGCGACGCGTGGGCCGTGCTCTTCTCCCACCCCAAGAACTTCACGCCCGTCTGCACGACCGAGCTCGGCTACATGGCGTCGATCAACGGCGAGTTCGAGAAGCGCGGCGTCAAGGTGATCGGCCTGTCCGTCGACCACGTCGACAAGCACGAGGCCTGGGCCGACGACATCGAGGAGACCCAGGGCGCGCGCCCGAACTACCCGATCATCGGCGACAGCGACTACGTCGTCGCGAAGCTCTACGACATGCTCCCGGCTGAGGTCGAGGGCGACTCCGGCGAGCGCACCCCGATGGACAACCTGACCGTGCGCAACGTGTTCGTCATCGGCCCCGACAAGAAGGTCAAGCTGGTCCTCGCCTACCCGATGACCACGGGCCGCAACTTCGACGAGATCCTGCGCGTGATCGACTCGCTGCAGCTGACCGCGAACCACAAGGTCGCGACGCCCGCCCAGTGGCAGCAGGGCGGCGACGTGATCATCGCCGGCTCGGTCAACAACGAGCAGGCCAAGGAGATCTGGCCCGAGGGCTGGGACGAGCCGAAGCCGTACATCCGGATCGTCCCGCAGCCGAAGGGCTGAGCGAGAGCGGCCGGCGGCGCCCGGGGGGACGCCGCCGGCCTGCTTCACGCATCATGTGCTACCGTGTAGCACATGGCTGATTCCATCGGCGTCCGCGAGCTGCGCCAGTACGCGAGCACCTACCTCGCGCGGGTGAAGGAGGGCGAGTCCCTCGTCGTCACCGAACGCGGCAGGCCCATCGCCCGGCTCGTCCCGATCGGCGAGGGCACGGACGACTGGCGTCGGGCGTGGATCGAGACCGGGCGCATGGTCGACGCCGCGCCGGGCCCATCGTTCCGCTGGACCCGGGCCCCGCACCTGCCGCTGCCTGCCGACGCCGCCTCCTGGTCGGCGCTGCTCGAGGAGCAGCGGGCGGACCGCGGATGATGCTGTACGTCGACACCTCGGCGTTCATCAAGCCGTTCACCGGCGAGCCCGAGGCGGGCCCCATGGCCGAGGCCCTCGAGGAGCATGCCGACGACCTCGTGTCGTCGCTCCTCCTCGACGTGGAGGCGTCGCGTATCGCCGGGCGCGTCGGCGGGGACGCGCCGGCGCTGATCGTGGAGGCCCTGGCCGGCGTCCGCCGCGTGCAGATCGGGCTGGAGATCGTCCGCGCCGCCGCGCAGGTGCTGCCGGGGTCCGGACTCGGCACCGTCGACGCCATCCACCTCGCCACCGCCCTGGCCCTGCCGGAGCCGCCGCTCGTGGCCACCTACGATCGGCGTCTTCAGGACGCGTGCCGCGCGGTCGGACTGCGGGTCCTCGCCCCGGCCTGAGCCGCCGGCCGCCCGTTCCCCCCGCACCTGCGAAAGGCCCGTTATGCCGAACCGCCTCGCCTCCGAGACCTCGCCGTACCTCAAGCAGCACGAGGACAACCCGGTCGATTGGCACCCGTGGGGCGAGGAGGCGTTCGCCGAGGCGCGCGAGCGCGACGTGCCGGTGCTGCTCAGCGTCGGCTACGCCTCCTGCCACTGGTGCCACGTGATGGCGCACGAGTCGTTCGAGGACGCGTCGACCGCAGCCGTGATGAACCGCCTCTTCGTCAACGTCAAGGTCGACCGCGAGGAGCGCCCGGACGTCGACGCCCTCTACATGGAGGCCGTCGTCGGCCTGACCGGGCACGGCGGCTGGCCGATGACGGTCTTCCTGACGCCGGACGGGCGGCCCTTCTACGGCGGCACGTACTTCCCACCGGTGGCGCGCCCGGGGATGCCCGCCTTCACGCAGGTGCTCGAGGCCGTCAGCCAGACGTACCGCGAGCGGCCCGGCGACGTCGAGGCGCAGGCCGAGCGGATCGCGACGGCCCTGCGGGCGACCAACGACCGCCACGCCACGGAGGCCGCCGAGCACGACGACGCCCCCGGCGGCGCGCTGGTCGACCGCGCGATCGCCAAGCTCGCGACGATCTTCGACCAGGTGCACGGCGGCTTCGGCGGCGCGCCCAAGTTCCCGCCGAGCCCGATCTTCCCGTTCCTCTTCGGGTGCGCGGACCGCGAACGCGGGCGCGACGGCGAGTACATGTCGCGCCTGACCCTCGAGCGCATGGCCGACGGCGGCATCCACGACCAGATCGGCGGCGGCTTCCACCGCTACGCCGTCGACGGCTACTGGCTCGTCCCGCACTTCGAGAAGATGCTCTACGACAACGCGCTGCTCGCGAGTGCGTACGCGCACGCGGCGCTCGCCGCGGGGTCCGAGCGCTACCGGCAGGTCGCCCTGTCCACGCTCGCCTACATGGACCGCGAACTGAGCCTGCCGGAGGGCGGCCTCGCCTCGGGCCAGGACGCCGACACGGACGGGGTCGAGGGCCTGACCTTCGTCTGGACGCCCGCTGAGGTCGACGCGGCCATTGCCGATCCGACCGACCGCGCGCTCGCCAAGGACGTCTGGAACGTGACCGCCGAGGGCAACTTCGAGCACTCTGGCGCGACCGTCCTGAGCGTGGTCGCCCCGCTCGAGGAGGCCGCCGAGCGGCTGGGGATCCCCGAGGAGGAGGCCGCGGAGCGGCTCGAGCGAGCCCGGGCGCAGCTGCACGCCGCGCGCGACCGGCGCCCGCAGCCCGGCCGCGACGACAAGGCGCTCGCGGCCTGGAACGGGTTCGCGATCGCCGCCTACGCCGACGCGGGGCGGCTGCTGGGTGAGCCTCGGCTGGTGGCGCGCGGTGAGCGCATCGCCGCGTTCGTGGGGGAGCACCTGACGCGCCCCGACGGCACCCTCGTCCGCTCGTGGCGGGGCGCGCCCGGGACCGCGGCCGGCTTCTCGGAGGACTACGGTGCCGTCGCCGACGGCCTCCTGCGCCTGCACGCCGCGACCGGCGACCTCACCCACCTGCTCGAGGCGCGGCGGCTGACCGCGGAGGCCCTGCGGCGCTTCCACGACCCGGTCCGCGGCGGCTTCTTCCGCGCCGCGGAGGACGCGGAGGCGCTCGTCGCACGCACCAAGTCCGTCGAGGACCAGCCGACGCCGAGCGGCTCCAGCCTGATCGCCTCGTGCCTGCTCAGACTCGGGCGGATCTGGGGCGAGGCCGACTGGGAGGCGGCGGCGCTCGGCTCGCTCGACGCGGTGCGCGCCGTCTCCGAGCGCCACCCGAACGTGTTCGGGACGCTGCTCGGGGTGATCCAGCAGGCCGCGACGACGCCGCGCGAGATCGCCATTGTCGGCGACCCCGTCGACCCGGCCACGCGCGCCCTGCGCGACGTCGTCGATCGCCGCTTCGCGCCGTGGGACGTCATCGTCCTCGCCGACCCTGCCGACCTCCGGGCGGCCGAGGTGCCGCTGCTCGCCGGGCGCGGCCTCGTCGACGGCCGCCCGGCGGCCTACGTCTGCGAGCGCATGAGCTGCCGCACGCCCATCGTCGATCCCGACGAGCTGCGCGCGGCCCTCGCGTAGGCCGGCGCGCACCGGGCGCCCGTTCGCGCGCCCCGCGCGCGCCCGTCCGGCGTCACGCTCGGCCCATGGACACCATCGACCGCGACGCCCTCCACGCCTTCATCGACCGCCAGCTGTTCCGGATCCAGTCGACGCCGCCCCCGGCCGACATGCGCGCCCTCGAACGCCAGTCCGGGCTCGGCCCCGACGAGGTGCGGGCGCTCTGGATCGGCGCCGGCATCGCCAGCCAGATCGGCATGGCCCTCGCCCTCGAGCCCGGCCGCTTCGTCCGGGGCTGGCCCGAGCGGGACGCGGAGGCGGCCTGACCTACCCGAGCAGGTGGCGCAGGACGGCGATCGTCGTGTGCAGGCGGTTCTCGGCCTCGTCCCAGACGACGGACTGCGGGCCGTCGATCACCTCGGCCGTGACCTCCTCGCCGCGGTGCGCCGGCAGGCAGTGCAGGAACACCGCGTCGGGCTCGGCCCTGGCCATCAGCGCCGCGTCGACCTGGTAGCCGGCGAAGGCCGCCATCTTCGCGTCGCGCTGAGCCTCCTCGCCCATCGACACGAAGACGTCCGTGACGACGACGTCGGCGCCGGCGACGGCCTCGGCCGGGTCGCGCAGCTCCGACACCGCGCCGCCGAGGCCGGCGATCACGGCGCGGTCCGCGTCGTACCCCTCCGGCGCCGCGATGCGGACGTGCATGCCCGCGAGCGCGGCCGCCTGGGCCAGCGAGTGGAAGACGTTGTTGCCGTCGCCGACCCACGCGACCGTGCGGCCCTCGAGTCTGCCGAGGCGCTCCTCGATCGTCATCAGGTCGGCGAGGGCCTGCAGCGGGTGGTGCTCGTCGGTCAGTGCGTTGACCACCGGCACGGACGCGTGCGCGGCCAGCGCCTCGACGTCGGCCTGGGCGAACGTGCGGATGATGATCGCGTCGCACATCCGGGACACGACGCGGGCGGTGTCCTCGATCGTCTCGCTGCGGCCGAGCTGGAGCTCGTCGCCGCGCGTGAAGATCGGGTGCCCGCCGAGTCGCACGACGGCGGTCTCGCAGGACAGTCGCGTACGCGTCGACGGCTTGGTGAAGTGCAGCATCACGGTGCGGCCGCGCAGGACCTGTGCGAGCGAGGCGGGGTCGGCCTTGCAGGCACGGGCGTCGGCGAGCAGCGCGCGCAGGGTCGCCGCGTCGAGATCGTCGATCGTGAGCAGGTTGCGGTCGCCCATCGCGGGCGGCATCGTAGCCCCGGGCCGGCGCCGTCGGCGCCTATTCGCCCTCGTCGTCGGCGTGGAAGGCCGGCAGGTCGTCGATCCAGGTCGATCCGTCGACGAGGATCCGCCAGCCCGCCGCGTACCGCGTCGCGGCGCGCGTCGCGTCGGGCGCGAGGCCGGCGTCGGCGCGCCCCTCGGTGTTCTCGGAGGCGGGTGGCCAGGCCCCGCCGTGCACCCAGTTGCCGATCCGCACCAGGAACTGGCGGCCGGGGTTGGCGGCGCGCACGGCGCGGGCGAAGGCGGGGGCCTGCTCGGGCGGCGAGATCTCGTCGTTGACGGAC
Source organism: Gaiellales bacterium (assembly GCA_049433345.1). Classification (GTDB taxonomy): domain Bacteria; phylum Actinomycetota; class Thermoleophilia; order Gaiellales; family F1-60-MAGs149; genus F1-60-MAGs149. Next base: position 6,877 of record JBMTER010000066.1, read on the forward strand.
CAGTAGAGGAGCAGCCGCTGGTTCGAGGCGGCGAGGATGCCGGCAACGGACTGCGGGCTGCGCCTCGCGTAGCAGTCGGGATCCTGCTCCGGCGTCGCGAGGCACTCGTTGTAGAGCGCGATCTGCCGGTAGCGGGGCAGCCGCCAGAAACGCCGGCCGATGTCGGTCGGCATGTCCATCGCCACGATCGTCTGCGCCCGCTGCGGGTAGAGCGCCCCGAACAGGAGCGATTCCTGCCCGCCCATGGAGCCGCCGGCCGCGACCAGTCGCGAGCGGTCGATGCGCAGCCCCGGCAGGCGCCTGCGCAGGTGGTCGATGACGGCGGCGTTGTCGGCGAGGTGCTGGGCCGCGCCGTACGAGTAGCCGCGGCTGCGCACGCCCTGGCCGTCGATGCAGGCAACGACGAAGCGGTACTCGCCCGGCGCGTTGCCGAAGGTCCGGTCGCACAGCGCGCGACCGCCCGCGCCGTGGAAGACGAGCACGAGCGGCATCCGCTTGCGCTGCGGCACGCGCGGGAAGGCGGCGATCAGCCGCCGGGTGCGGCCGTTCCAGGTCGTGTACCACGTGCTCGCGACCAACGTGTCGGGGCCGCGCAGCTTGAAGGTCGTACGGCGCGCCACGTCGGGCAGCTCGGAGCGATCCGTGTAGGCCGCGTCGTAGGCGTAGTCGGGGATGCCGACGTCGAGGTCGACGCCGTCGTTGTCCCCCGCGTGGGCGGTGGGGGCGAGGGCGCAGCCGAGGGCGAGCACGAGGAGGACGGGACGGGCGAGGCGCATGGCGGGGCGGGGCGGCGACCGCGCCCCATGGTACGGCAGGTTCGGGGCCGGATCCGCGCTCCCTGCCCGTGCGTGTGGCCCGCCGCCCTAGAGGGGGCGGAAGCGCCTGAGGCGCAGCGAGTTGCCGAGCACGAACAGGCTCGAGGCGGCCATCGCGAGGCCCGACAGGATGGGGTTGAGGTAGCCGAGGGCGGCCAGCGGGATCAGGACGACGTTGTAGCCGAAGGCCCAGGCCAGGTTGCCGCGGATCGTGGCCATGGTGCGTCGCGCGAGCCGCACCGCATCCGCGGCGGCGACGAGGTCGGGACGGACGAGGGTCACGTCGGCGGCGGCACGGGCCGCGTCCGTGCCCGTGCCCATCGCGATGCCGAGGTCGGCGCGGGCCAGCGCGGGGGCGTCGTTGAGTCCGTCGCCGACCACGGCCACGCTGAGGCCCTCGCCCTGTAGACGTGCGACCTCGGCGGCCTTGTCCTCCGGCAGGACATCGGCGATGACGCGGTCGATGCCGACCTCGGCGGCCACGACGCGCGCGGCGGCCGCGCCGTCGCCGGTCAGCAGCACGGGCTCGAGGCCGATGGCGCGCAGGGCCCGGACGGCGGCCGCGCTGGTCGGGCGGACCCGGTCGGCGGCCGCGATCAGCGCCCGCCCGCGACCGTCCCAGGCGACGAGCGCGAGCGCGGGGAAGCGCACGGTGTACGTGCTGCCGGCGGTGCCGGCGCTG
>JBMTER010000067.1:0-8357 GCA_049433345.1 Gaiellales bacterium
GGGCGCGGCGGGCGGCGCCGGCCCCGCCAGGCGGCGGGGGCGGCGCCTTTTTCGTTTTCGGGGGGTTTCCCGCCGATCCGGCCCTGACCGACGCCCGACACTGCGCCCGTGGCGGCGCGGGCGGCAAGAGCGCGAGCGGCGGGAGCGCGGGCCGGGATCGGCCAGATCGCCCTCTTCGCCGCGGCCCTCACCGCCTACCAGGCGGTACGCGGCCTCGCCACGGACGACGCCCGCGCCGCGTCGGCGAACGCGCTCGACGTGCTCCGCCTGCAGGGCGCGCTCGGGATCGCCGTGGAGCCGTCCGTGCAGAGCTGGGCGCTCGGGCGCGGCGGCCTCGGCGCGCTCCTCAGCGCGCTCTACCTCGGCCTGCACCTGCCCGTGACGGCGCTGATGCTGGTCTGGCTGTGGCGTCGTCGCCGCGACGCCTACGTGCCGGTCCGCAATGTCTTCCTCGCCGCCAATGCGCTCGCGCTCGCCGTCTACGCGCTCTACCCGGTCGCCCCGCCGCGGCTCGTGGCCGCCTCGGGCCTCGCCGACGTCCTGCAGGTGCACGGCGGCGTCGACCTCCACGGCGGGCTCCTGTCCGGGTTCTTCAACCCGTACGCGGCGGTGCCGTCGATGCACGTCGGCTACGCGGTCCTGGTCGGCGTCGTCGGCTGGCGCCTCTTCGCAGCCCCCGCGGCTCGGCTCGCCGCGGTCGCGTATCCCGCCTTCGTCTCGTTCGTGGTCGTCGCGACCGGCAACCACTACGTCGTCGACGGGCTCGCCGGAGTGGCGATGCTCGTCGGCGGCGCGCTCGTCGTGCGCCGCCTCGGCCTGCCGTGGCGGATCCCCGCCGGGCCGACCCCGGTGCCGGACGCCCGCTCCGGGTAGGCTGCCCGCATGGCCGATGCGCACGTCTGGGACGCCTTCGCGGCGCGCATGCACGAGCTCAGCGACCTCGGCGGTGTGATGGGGCTGCTCGGCTGGGACGAGCAGGTGATGTGCCCGCCCGGCGGGCGCGAGGCGCGCGCCCAGCACGGGGCGACGCTCGCCGCGATCCACCACCAGCGGCTCGTCGACCCGGCCTACGGCGAGGCGATCGAGGCGGCCACTGCGCTCGACGGCCTCGGCGAGGCCGAGCGCGCGATGCTGCGTGAGGCGCGCCGTCAGCGCGACAGGGCGACGAAGCTGCCCGAGGCGTTCGTGCGGCGGCTCGCCGAGCAGCGCTCGCGGACCAACCAGGCCTGGGAGCAGGCGCGCGAGACGGGCGCCTTCGCCGACTACCGGCCGGCGCTCGAGGAACTCGTGCGCCTCAAGGTCGAGGAGGCCGACCTGCTCAAGGGCGACGGCACCCGCTACGACGCGCTCCTCGACGACTTCGAGCCGGGCATGCGGCTGGAGCGGCTCGCGCCGCTCCTCGCCGACCTGCGCGAGCGGCTCGTGCCGTTCGCACAGCGCATCCTCGACGCGCCTGCGCCGGACGTGTCGGTGCTCGAGCGCGGCTTCGACCCCGCCGCGCAGGAGGCGCTGTCGGTGCGGATGCTGCGCGACCTCGGCTTCGACCTCGCGCGCGGCCGCCAGGACCGCTCGACGCATCCCTTCACCGGCGGCACCGCGCCGACCGACATCCGCCTGACCACGCGCATCTGGGAGCACTGGCTGCCGGCCTGCCTGTACGCGAGCATCCACGAGTGCGGGCACGGCCTGTACGAGCAGGGCATCGCCGAGCCGCTCTGGCGCAGCTCGGTCTGCGGCGCGCCGTCGCTCGGCCTGCACGAGTCCCAGTCACGCTTCTACGAGAACGCGATCGGGCGCTCGCTCGCCTTCTGGGAGCACTATCTGCCCGTCGCGCGGGAGCACTTCCCCGGGCAGCTCGACGACGTCGACGCGCTCGGCATGCAGCGTGCCGTCTGCCGCGTCGCGCGCACCCCGATCCGGGTCGAGTCCGACGAGGTCACGTACAACCTGCACATCCTGCTGCGCTTCGAGCTCGAGGTGGAGCTCGTCGAGGGCCGCGTCCGGGTCGGCGACCTGCCGGAGGCCTGGAACGCGCGCATGGAGGAGTACCTCGGCTACACGCCGCGCGACGACGTGGAGGGCGTGATGCAGGACGTGCACTGGTCGGAGGGGCTGTTCGGGTACTTCCCGACGTACACGCTCGGCAACCTGTACGCCGCCGGCCTCCTCGAGGCGATGCGCCGCGACCTGGCCGTCGACGACCTCGTCCGGGCCGGCGAGTTCGCGCCGGTCCTGGCGTGGCTGCGCGACCGGGTGCACCGCCATGGAGCGGTCCCCGCCGGCGAGGACCTGATGCGGGCGGCGACGGGCCGCGAGCTCGGCGCCGACGCCTTCATGGCGTATCTCGAGGAGCGCTACGGCGTCCTCTACGGCCTCTAGGCCCGTCCGGGGCCGCGCCTAGATTGGCGGCATGGATCGGATCGACGTGCTCGCGGACGGCTTCGTCCACCTCGACAGCGCGATGGCCGACGACCTCTCCGTCGTCAACGCCGCGCGCGTCTCGTTCGGCACGCGTCGCGCGGAGATGGACGAGCGCGACGAGGGCCTGATCGGCTTCCTGATGCGCGAGCGGCACGGCACGCCGTTCGAGCACAACGCGTTCCGCTTCCACGTGCGCTGCCCGATCTTCGTGATGCGCGAGTGGATCCGCCACCGGATCGGTTCCTTCAACGAGCTGTCGGGGCGCTACGCGAAGATCGATGAGGCCTTCTACGTGCCCGCCCTCGAGGATGTGCGCACGCAGGTCGGCAAGCCCGGGGCGTACACCTTCGAGGCCGTCGACATGGAGCGCGCGGAGCGCACCCGCGCGGCGATGGAGGCCTCGTACGCGGCCTCGTACGCGGCCTACGAGGCGATGCTGGCGGACGGGATCGCGAAGGAGGTCGCGCGCAGCGTCCTGCCGGTCGGGATCATGACGGAGTTCTGGTGGACGGTGAACGCGCGCGCCCTGATGAACTTCCTGTCGCTGCGCAACGCGGAGCACGCCCAGCGCGAGATCCGCCGCTACGCGGAGGCCGTCGAGGCGCTGTTCGAGACGCGGATGCCGGTCACGCACCGCGCCTTCGTCGAGCACGGGCGCACGTCGCCCTAGCGGCTCCGGCTAGCCGGCCATGCGGCCGCCGTCGACCACGATCTCGGCGCCCGTCACGTAGTCGGCGGTGAGGAGGTAGCGCACGGCCGCGGCGATGTCGCCGGGCTCGCCGATCCGGCCCAGCGGGATGCGCGTCACGATCCGCTCCAGCGCATCCGGGTCCAGCTCGTCGGGCGGCAGCACGGTGCCGGGGTGCACGGCGTTGACGCGGTGGCGCGGGGCGAGCGCGCGCGCGAGGCCGGTCACGAGGGCCCGCTGCGCGCCCTTGGCTGCGGAGTGGGGGAGGTACGAGGGCCAGCCGCGCATGCCGGCGACGTCGCCGATCACGACGATCGAGCCGCCGTCCCCGAGCTCCTGCTGGGCCGCCTGCGCCACGAACACGAGGCCGCGCACCACGGAGCCGAGCGCGTCCTCGACGAGTTCGGGGGTGATGTCCGCGAGGTCGGTCGGCGTGAACGCCCCGCCGGCCGCGTAGACGACGCCGTCGAGGCCGCCGAGTCCGGTGGCCGCCTCGTGCACGAGGCGCAGGGCATCCGGCGCCTCGGCGAGATCCGCGGTCAGCGCCAGCGCGACGCGATCAGCGCGGGTCGCGACCGGGTCGACGGCGCGCCGCGACGAGACCGCCACGTGGCAGCCGGCGGTGGCGAGATCCTCCGCGATCGCGCGACCGAGGCGGCGACCGCCGCCGCAGACGAGGATGCGCGCGCCGTCGAGTTCCATGCGGGGCAGGGTATCCGACCGCCGACGGCCCGGTCCGGCCGGTACGCTGCCGGCGTGGCCGCCCCGAACGCGCTCTCGCTCCTCCGCGTCGCGCTGGTCCCGCTCGTCGTGATCGCGCTGCTCGTGCCGTTCGCCGGGCACATGTGGGTCGCCGCGGCGCTGTTCATGGTGGCCAGCGCGACGGACGTCCTCGACGGGCGCATCGCGCGCCGCTCCGACGGGGTCACGGTGTTTGGCACGTTCATCGACTCCCTCGCCGACAAGCTGCTGATCTGCTGCACCCTGATCGCGCTGGTCGAGATGGGCCGGCTGTGGGGCTGGGTCGCGATGGTCGTGGTGGCGCGCGAGTTCGCGGTCACCGGCCTGCGCCTCGTCGCCGCGCAGGACGAGGTGATCTCCGCGTCGCGCAGCGGCAAGTTCAAGATGGTCCTGCAGGTCGTCGCCGTGCTCGCGCTGATCCTCAACACCGCCTACCCGCTCGTCAACGACGCGCTCGTGCTGCTGATGGTGGCCGCAACCGTCTGGTCCGGTGTCGAGTACTTCGTGGCGGGCCGCCGCCACCTGCGCGCCAGCGTCACGCGCTGACACGCGCGCCGGCGCGGACGCGGGAGTCGTGCCATGCTGCGTCCATGCGCTGGCGTAGGAAGCGTGACGACGCGGCTGCGGCCCTGCGGGCTGTCGGCAAGCAGGAGCCGTTCCGCTGGCTGCGCCGACTGGATCACGCCGAGCTGGAGCGTCTGGCCGAGAACGTGCGCGGCGATCTCGTCGCGTGCCCGACCCGCGACGACCTGCTCGAGGCGGCGGCGCGCCTGCACTACCAGACGCGTCCGCGCATCGAGGGTCGCCTCGCGCGCGGGGAGGATGTCGTCGACGAGGAGGCGGCGCGCGGTCGCGCGCTGGCGGTGATCTTCGAGCGCCGCTACGGCGTCAGCCTGGAGTTGGCGCTGGACGAGGGGCTGCCGGTCGATCCGGCGGTGGAGGAGGCGCACCTGCGCGTCGAGCGGGTGCTGCGCCAGCTCGGCCTCGCGTACACCGTCCTCGACGAGGGCCACTGGGTGTTCGAGCTGGAGTCCGCCTCCGTGCACATCCGCCACTACGTCGCCTCGGGCTCACTCGACGTGTACGCGCCCGTGCGGGCGTGGGAGGAGGACGGCGACGAGGCCGCGGAGGCGTTGCTGCGCCAGAACGGCGGCAGCGTCGCGGGAGCCTTCTGGGGCGTCTGCACCTTCGAGACGGCCGGCGATCACCTGTGCGCCTGCGCGCGCCTCGCCACGGCGGAACTCGGGCCCGCGGCCGTGTCGTTCGCGCTCGCCTCCGTGGCTCAGCTCGTGGAAGCCGCGCAGCGCGCCGGCGACGGCGACTGAGCCGCGCGACACCGTCGCGGAGAGGAGCCGAGTTCCCGGCTCAATGCTGCGTAGAAACCCCCGTAATGCGGGGGTTTTGTCACAAGCGGGGCACGAATTTGGCGATACGGGCGAGCCCGGCTATTGCTTCCGGGCGGAGAGAGAGGAGGGTCGCCGATGGCGGCCGTCCCGCGGATATCGCGATCGGGAGGAGTGTCCGATGGAGGCTGGGGGAGCGATGTTGGCGGCGGAGGTGCAGCTGCCCGACGTGGACGAGCTCAGGCGGCTCGTCGACGTCGGCCAGGAGCGCGGGTACCTGCTGATCGGGGAGGTCGCGCAGGCCCTCGAGGAGGTCGAGATCACGAAGGAGCAGGTCGAGGACTTCCACGCCTACCTCGTCGAGCACGGGATCGAGCTGCACGAGCGCGAGGGGGAGGTCGCGAAGGCCGAGTCGGCGCCGGGCGAGAAGGTCGAGATCGACCTCACCGTCGAGCCGAGCCTCGACTCGCTGCGGCTCTACCTGCGCGAGATCGGCCGCGTGCCGCTCCTGACCGCCGCCCAGGAGATCGATCTCGCGAAGCGGATCGAGAAGGGCGACATGCGTGCCAAGCGGCAGATGATCGAGGCCAACCTGCGCCTCGTCGTGTCGATCGCCAAGGGCTATCTCGGCCGCGGCCTGACGTTCCTCGACCTGATCCAGGAGGGATCGCTCGGCCTGATCCGCGCCGTCGAGAAGTTCGACTACCGCAAGGGCTTCAAGTTCTCGACGTACGCGACCTGGTGGATCCGCCAGGCTGTGACGCGGGCGATCGCCGACAAGGCGCGCACGATCCGCATCCCGGTGCACATGGTCGAGAAGCTGAACAAGGTCGTGCACACGGAGCGTCAGCTGGTCCAGCGCCTCGGGCGCGAGCCGTCGGCGGAGGAGATCGCCGAGCAGGTCGACATGACGGCCGACGAGGTGCGCGACATCCTCAAGATGTCGCAGATGCCGATCTCGCTGGAGAAGCCGATCGGCGAGGAGGAGGACTCCTCGTTCGGGGACTTCGTCGAGGACGAGACCTCGCCGAGTCCGTTCCACATCGCCACCACCACGCTGCGCCGCGAGGACGTCGAGCGCGCGCTCGGCACCCTGCCCAAGCGGGAGCGGCAGGTGCTGGAGATGCGCTTCGGCCTCAACGGCGCCAAGCCGCGCACGCTCGAGGAGGTCGGCCAGGCCTTCGGGGTCACGCGCGAGCGGATCCGGCAGATCGAGAACAACACCCTCAAGCGCCTCGAGTCGATGCCCGAGGCGCAGGCCCTGCGCGACTGCACGGGCTGACGCAGCCGGCCCCGCCTGCCGTCCCCCCCGGGGCGGCCGGTGGGGTAGGATGCGCGCGGCCGCAAGGCCCCCCAGGGAGTGTGCCCGCGTGGTTAAAGGGGACGGGCTGTAAACCCGTTGGCTCTGCCTACGTTGGTTCGAATCCAACCGCTCCCACTGCGCGACCGATGGCGGAGGTCCGGAAGGACCCGCCGACTTTGTGACGTATTCGTGGCATAGTGGGAGAGCGGCTCCGGTCGCGCCCCGTCCCAACCTCCATCTCCTCCGAGAGGATCAGCAGATGCTCGTCACGCATCACCACGTCCAGCTCCGCCACGCCGCGCGAGAGCGCGACATCGCCCGCCTGCACCGCCGCGACGGCCTCGTCGACCGCCTGCTGCGCTCGCTCGGCCGCTAGGCCGCGTCCCACAGCGCCCGCACGACGGGCGGCTTGCGGAACACGAGCCCGGTCGGCGCACTCGGCGCCGCGGGATCGGCGCGCAGCCCCGGCAGCACCGCCAGCGCCCGTAGCGCCGCGCGCGCCTCGAGGCGCGCCAGGTGCATGCCGAGGCAGACGTGCGGCCCGGTCGCGAACGACGTGTGCAGCCGCGCGTTCGCACGCGCCGGATCGAAGCGGTCGGGATCGGCGAACACCGCCTCGTCCCGGTTCGCCGATGCCATCGACAGCACGACGAGGTCGCCCATGCGGATCCGCGCGTCGCCGATCGCGAGGTCGCGCGTCGCGTAGCGGTCGACCACGGCCGCGGCCGGCTCGAGCCGCAGCGACTCCTCGATCGCGCCGGCGGCGAGCGCGTCGTCGGCGGCCACGCGCTGCAGGAGGCCGGGCTCGGCCAGCAGGTGGTGGAGGAGGTTCGAGATCATCCCGTCGGTCGTCTCGACCCCGCCGAACAGGAGCACCGCGGCGTTCGCGACGAGCTCGTCCTCCGTCAGGTCGTCGGCATCGCCGAGCGCGCTCGCGAGCAGGGTGCCGCCGTCGTGATCGGCCGCCAGCGACGCGCGGATCGCGTCGCCGAGCGCGCGGTAGGCGTCGCGCCCGTCGGCCGGCACGTCCTCGCCGGCCGTGATGCGGGTCACCGCGTCGACGATGCGGGCGTACCAGTCGAGCACGTCGCCCGCGTCCGGGCCGTCGAGGCCGAGCGCGACCAGCATCATCCGCGCCGCCAGCGGTCCGGCGAGCTCCGCGCGCAGGTCGGCGGAGCCGCGGGCGGCGAACTCGGCCACGAGACGGGGCGCCTCGGCATCCGCGACCGCGGCGAAGCGCGCGCGGATCGCGTCGAGCCGGAAGGCCCGAGCGAAGGGCCCGCGGTGGCGCACGTGCTCCGGCGCGTCGGTGGACAGCATGCTCGGCCCGGTGATGCGGCCCGTCGAGAAGCGCGGATCATCGACCGTCAGGCCGGCGTCATCGCGCATCGCCGCGAGCACCGCGGCACGCGTCAGCACCATCCAGCCGTCGAGCGCCGGGACCCAGACGGCGGGATGGCGTCGACGCAGATCGGCGAGGATGGAATGCGGGTCGCGCTCGAGATCGTCGAGGTCGACGTTCGCGACGGGCGCTCGCGCGCCCTGCGTCACGCGCCGACGTGGGTCAAGAGGAACGCGACCACCAGCGGCAGGGCGAGCAGGACGAACGCGAGCAGGGCGCGCTCGCCCTTGACCACGATCGCGAGCAGCGACACGACGCCGGCGAGGAGGCTGGTGACGAGCGCGAGGAAGCCGATGGGGAGCGTGGCGACGAGCCCGATCAGCGCGATGCTGACGATGCCGAGTCCGAGGGCGACACGGCCGATCTGCGTGACGGGGATGACGCGCACGAAGGAGGCTCCGGCGAACACCATAGCGGCCGCAGTCCGAGGCGACGGGGGGGGGGGGGGGGGGGGGGGGG
>JBMTER010000068.1:0-8318 GCA_049433345.1 Gaiellales bacterium
GGGGCGGGCGCGCGCGCGGGCCGCGGGCGGCCTGGGAGTCGATCACGACACGACGCTTCTTGCCCTGCGGGACGCCGCGCTGCGGGCGGCTGCGCCCGAACGGCGCGGAGCCGGCAGTGGGCGGCGGCGGCGGCGCGAAGCGGCTGCCACCGGACGTGCGTCGCGGCGGGCGGTCGTCGGTGCGCGGCGGGCGGCTGTCGGTACGCGGCGGGGCCGCGGCCGCCGGCTTCTCCTCGACGGGCGGCGCAGGCGGCTCCGGCTTGATCGCGTTCGGGTGCGCGGCGGCCGGGTCGGCGGCGGCCGCGGGCGCCTTCTCCGTCGGCGCCTTCTTGGCGACGCCCGGCTTCTTCTTGGCCGGCTTCTTCGGCTTCGAGCCCGCGAGCGCACGCGCGGCGGCGACCTCGTCCACCATGTCGCGCTGGATCGGGACGCCCGCCTCGAAGAGTACGCGCGCGACCTCATTCGGATCCAGGCCGCGCTCGCGCGCGATCTCTACGATTCGCCGTTTCGCCATCAGCCGCGGATCCTAGCAATCGGCGGGGTTCGGCCCTCCCGCCAGACAGCGGACGACACGCGCCTCGAGATCATCCGGCACGGGCGCCTCCGTGCGCAGGGCGCGCCCGATGGCGCGCCGCTCGAGGGCGCGGCGGACGCACGCGGGGTCGGGGCACAGGTAGGTGCCGCGCCCGCCGCGGACGCCCGCCTCGACGGTCCCGGACGGCCCGACCGCGAGCCGCACGAGGCTGCTCTGCGGTCGGCGCCCGCCGCAGCCCGAGCAGGTCCGCTCCGGCTCGGCCATGCGGGGCTAGTCGTCCTCGCCCTCGGCGTCGCCCGTGTCCTCGGCCTCCTCGACGGCCTCGGCGACCTCGTCGGCGGCCTCCTCGGCCTCGGCGTCGGTGGAGTCGGCGACGACGTCAGCGGCGGCCTCGATCTCGGCCTCCTCGATCGCGGCGCCGAGCTCCTCCTCGGCCTCCACGGCCGGCTCCTCGCGCGGCGGCAGCGCCACGGTCGGCGGGCCGAGCTCGTCGCCGTCGATGGTGACGACGTCCTGCGGGCCGACGAGCCGCTCGTAGCGGCGCACGACGATGCCGTTGATGGAGAGGCGACCCTCCTTGAGGATCCCCTTCATCGTGCGCTCGTCGTAGCCACGCGCCTCGAGGTAGCGGGCGACGGTGTCCGCGCCGGCGTACTCCTCGTCGCCCTCCATCGCGAACTCCGTCTCGGACTTGATGTCGATGCGCCAGCCGGTCAGCTTGGCGGCGAGGCGGGCGTTCTGGCCCTCGCGGCCGATCGCCAGCGACAGCTGGTCGTCGGGCACGATCACGGTGGCCTGCATGCTGTCGTCGTCGACGAGGACCTCGCGCACGCGCGCCGGCGCGAGCGCCTTCGCGATGAAGCGGGCCGGCTCGTCGTTCCACGGGATGATGTCGATCTTCTCGCCGCGCAGCTCCCCGACGACCATGCGCACGCGCGAGCCGCGCGGGCCGACGCAGGCGCCGACGGGATCGACGCCCTGCACCTTCGACTCGACGGCGATCTTGGCGCGGTAGCCGGCCTCGCGGGCGACCTGGCGGATCTCGACGAGCCCGTCGGCGATCTCGGGCACCTCGAGGGTGAACATCTCGCGGATCATCTCCTCGGAGCGGCGCGACAGGACGATCTGCGGGCCGCGCGTGCCGTTGCGCACCTCGATGATCACGGCCTTGATGCGGGCGCCGTGCTCGTAGCGCTCGCCCGGGACCTGCTCGGAGCCCGGCAGGAGCGCCTCGGCGCGGCCCAGGTCGACGAGGCAGTAGCGGTTGTCCGCCTGCTGGACGATGCCGGTGACGACGTCGCCGATGCGGTCCTGGTACTCCTCGAACATCATGTCGCGCTCGATCTCGCGGATCCGCTGCAGGATCACCTGTTTGGCGGTCTGCGCGGCGATGCGGCCGAAGTTCTTCGGCGTCGCGTCGTACTCGTGGATGCCGTGCTGCGCGAGCTCGTCCCACTGGATGATCGGCTCGGGCTCGTTGTCCGGCAGGGCCTCGTCGCGGTCCGCGCGGATGTAGAAGGCGGGGCGCTCCTTGCGGGGCCGCTCCGGCTCGGCGGGCAGCTCGCTCATCTCGGGCGGCAGCGGGTACTCGAGCAGGCCGAGGCCCTCGAGGGTCTCGTCGTCGGCGTCGATCTGCATCACGCGGAAGTCGCCCGTCTCGCGGTCGATCCGCACGCGGGCGTGCTTGCCCTGCGACTCGGGGGTCTTGCGGTAGGCGGCGCCAAGCGCCTCCTCGAGGGCCACGAGCAGCATCTCGGCGTCGATCGACTTCTGCAGCTCGAGTTCGCGGACCGCGTCCAGGATCTCCTTGCTCATCGCGCGTTCACCAGCTTCCACGTGAGGGTTGTCTTCTTGATGTCGGCGTAGGGCACCGCGTGGCTCCCGCCGTCGATCTCGATCATGCAGCCGTCCGCGTCGGCGGCGGCGATCACGCCCGTGAGGGCGTCCCGGCCGTCGACGGGTCGACGCAGCACGAACTGGGCCTCCCGCCCGACCGAGCGCGTGAAGTGGTCGGGACGGGTCAGGCTGCGGTCGAGGCCGGGCGACGACACCTCGAGCGCCCACTCCTCGCGCAGGGGCGCGAGCAGGTGCGTGACCTCCTCGCAGAGGTCGAGGGAGACGCCGCCGTCGGTGTCGATCATGACGCGCAGGACGCCACGCCCCGGATCGGCCGTCACATCCCAGACGTAGATGTCCGGGCGTGCGGCGTGGACGAGGCCCTCGACGGTCGTCTGGATGTCGGTCGCGTCGTCCATGTCACCTCCGTCCGTCTGCGCTGATCCATAAAAAAACGGGCTCGTGGCCCGTGTCGGCCGAGCGCATCACCGCCGCGCTCGTGCAGAAGGCTACCAGAAGCCGGACGCCGTGGGTGCGGTCAGGGCGCGACGTCGAGCACGATCGTGACGGGCCCGTCGTTGACGAGCTCCACCTGCATGTGCGCCCCGAAGCGGCCGCCCGCGGTGACGAGGCCGTGCTCGCCGAGCCGGGCCCGATAGCGCTCCACGAGCGGCGCCGCCCGCTCGGGGGCGGCGGCCGCGGTGAAGGAGGGCCGTGTGCCCTTGCGCGTGTCGGCGAGCAGCGTGAACTGGCTGACGACGAGGACCTCGCCGCCCGCCTCGAGGACGGAGCGGTCGAAGCGCCCGTCGGCATCCGGGAAGATCCGCATCGCGGCGGTCTTGTCGGCGGCCCGCTCCGCGACGGCGTCGTCGTCGCCGTCGGCGACGCCCACGAGGGCGAGGAGGCCGGCGCCGATCGCGCCGACCACCGCCCCGTCGACCGCGACCGAGGCCGACGCGACCCGTTGCAGGACGACGCGCATGCGGGACTCGTACCAGACCCGGGTGGCGCCGGCCGCCGGCTCCGGTAGCATCCGCGCGGAGTCCTGCCCGCGTACGGAGGCGGTCTGGGCGGCTCCGCATGATCCCGCGGGAGGCCCGTCGATGACCGACACGCCCCTGTACGACGCCTACCGGCGCTTCCTGGAGGACCCGGCGACCCCGTTCACGGTGCCGGGCCACAAGCGCAATCCCGACCTCGCCGACGAGCTGCTCGCGCTCGACCTGCCCCTCTACGGTGCGGTCGAGGCGCTCGACGGCTCGACGGGCATCCTGGCACGCGCGGAACGGCTCGCGGGCGAGCTGTGGGGCGCCGACTGGGCGGGGTTCTCGGTGCAGGGCTCGTCGCACGGCAACATGGCGATCGCGCTGACCGTGGCGCGGCCGGGCGACAAGGTGGTCGTCGCCCGCACGCTGCACAAGTCGCTCTTCTTCGGCCTCGTCCTGGCGGGCCTCGAGCCGATCTGGCTGCGCCCCGACGTCGACGCGGAGACCGGCCTGACGGCGGGGATGCCGGCCGAGCGGGTCGCCGCCGCGCTCGATGCCCACCCCGATGCGCGCGCGGTGATGCTGGTCGAGCCGAGCTACGTCGGTGGCGTCTCCGACGTGGCCACGATCGCCGACGTGGCGCACGCACGCGGCATCCCGCTGACGGTCGACGCGGCGTGGGGTGCGCACCTCGGCTTCCACCCGGCGCTGCCGCCGCACGCCCTGATGGCGGGAGCGGACGCCCTGGTCACCAGCGTGCACAAGCACATCACCGGCTTCACCCAGTCGTCGATGGTGCTCGTCCAGCGCGAGCGCATCGACCTCGAGCACCTCGAGGCGGCATTCGAGGGCCTGCACACCACGAGCCCGTCGGGCGGCATCATGGCCTCGATCGATCGCGCACGGGCGCTCCTCGCCGAGCGCGGCGCGGAGCTCCTCGGCGTCGCCATCGACGAGGCCGAGCGGGCGCGCGAGCGCTTCCGGCAGGTCGAGGGCCTCGGGGTCGTCGGCGCGGAGATCGCCGCACGCAACCCGGGCCTGCTCCAGCACGACCCGACGAAGATCGTGCTCACCCTGGCCGGCACGGGCGCGGACGGCATCGCCGTCGGCGACGTCCTCGAGCAGCGTGGCATCACGCTCGAGTTCGCGGACCGGGACACGTTCTGCCCGGTCATCACGCTCGGCGACACGCCGCAGACGATCGCCCGCATGACCGACGAGATCATCCGCGCGATCGAGGAGCATCGAGGCGCGCCGCGGGCGATCGTGCCCCTGACCGCGTGGACGGTCGACCCGGTCACGGCGATGTCGCCGCGCGACGCGTTCTTCGCCGACCACGAGCGGGTGCCGGCCGCGCAGGCGGTCGGGCGGATCGCGGCGGAGTCGGTCGTGCCGTATCCGCCGGGAATCCCGGCGCTCGCGCCGGGCGAGGGCGTGCAGGGCCCCGGGCGCGAGGCCCTGCAGGCCGAGGCGGCGGCCGGTACCAGCATCCGCTACTGCGGCGATCCCCGCCTCGAGACGGTGCTGGTGGTACGCGAGCCCTAGCGCGCGGCGACGAGCGCCAGGTGCGGGAAGAGCCGCGCGCCGGGCATGTCGACGGGCACGGGATGCTCCTCCTCGACCCGAAAGCCGGCGGCGCGGACGCTGGCGGCGGTGTCGCGGTTCGGGTGGCATCCCTGTGCGAGGTGGCGCCAGACCAGATCGAGCCGGTCCTGCCAGGCCGCCGCAGCGGCGTCGTGCGCGCGGACGTGCTCGAGCAGGAGCAGCCGGCCGCCCGGGCGCAGCACGCGGCGGATCTCGGCGAGTGCCGCGGCGGGGTCGGGAACCGAGCAGAGCACCAGGGTGGCCACGACGGCGTCGGCCGTCTGGTCGGGCAGGGGCAGGTGGTCGGCGTCCGCGTCGACCAGCTCGGCGCCCCAGCGAGCGGCGGCCGGCGCGAGCCGGCGGCGCATCGCGGGCGACGGCTCGACGAGGACGAGGCGCTCCACGGCGGCCCGGTCGTAGAGCGGGAGGTTCGCGCCCGTGCCGGCGCCGAGCTCGAGCACCGTGCCGTGGGCGCGGCCGGCCACCCAGCGCCGCCACGACCGCATCGCGTCGGACTCCGCGCCGACGAGGCGGGCGTAGCCGGCGACGAAGGCCCGGTCGGCGGCCGCGGCGAGCCAGCGACGCGGGGCGTGGCGGGCGGCGCGGGGCATGGGCCCGGTGTTGCAGGGCCTCGGCGCCGCGGCGGGGGGCGGGCGCTACGGTGCCCTTCGGGACTGATCGGATGAACCTTCCGATCAATAGGAAAAATCCTATGAGTCTGGAGCACGCGATGTCCCTTCCCCCTGGTATCGAGATCGTCGGCCCCGTCCCGGCAGCGCGCACCGCGATCCTGTCCGACGACGCGCTCGCGCTCGCCGCGCGCCTCCAGCGCGAGCTCGGGCCGCGCCGCGCCGAGCTGCTCGCCGCCCGCGCCGAGCGACAGGCGCGCCTCGACGCCGGCGAGGAGCTCGGCTACCTCGAGGAGACGCGCGCGATCCGCGAGGGCGACTGGACGGTGGCCCCCGCCCCACCCGCGCTCCAGGACCGCCGCGTCGAGATCACCGGGCCGGCCGAGCCGAAGATGATGATCAACGCCCTCAACTCGGGCGCGAGGGTCTTCATGTGCGACCTCGAGGACGCCCTGTCGCCGACCTGGGCGAACGTGCTCGACGGCCAGCAGGCCCTCCGCGACGCCGTCCGCCACGAGCTCGAGTTCACGAGCCCCGAGGGCAAGGAGTACCGGCTCGACGACGAGATCGCCACGCTGATCGTGCGCCCGCGCGGCTGGCACCTCGAGGAGCGTCACGTCCTCCTCGACGGCGAGCCCCTCGCCGGCGGCCTGTTCGACCTCGCGCTGCACATGACGCACAACGCCCACGAGCTCGTCCAGCGCGGCTCCGGCCCCTTCCTCTACCTGCCGAAGCTGGAGTCGCACCTCGAGGCGCGCCTCTGGAACGACGCCTTCCTGATCGCCCAGGAGGCCGTCGGCCTCCCGCGCGGCACGATCCGCGCCACCGTCCTGATCGAGACCCTGCCCGCCGCCTTCGAGATGGAGGAGATCCTCTACGAGCTGCGCGAGCACTCCGCCGGCCTCAACGCGGGCCGCTGGGACTACATCTTCAGCGCCATCAAGAAGCTGCGCGAGCGCGAGGATGCGATCCTGCCGGATCGCGCGGCCGTGACCATGGCCGTGCCGTTCATGCGCGCCTACACGCAGATGCTGGTGCGCGCCTGCCACCGCCGCGGCGCCCACGCGATCGGCGGCATGGCGGCCTTCATCCCGTCGCGCCGCGACGCCGCCGTCAACGAGGTCGCGTTCGCGAGGGTGCGCGAGGACAAGGAGCGCGAGGTGCAGGGCGGCTGCGACGGCACCTGGGTCGCCCACCCCGACCTCGTCCCCCTCGCCATGGAGATCTTCGACGCCGTACTCGGCGATCGCCCCAACCAGGTCGCGCGCCTGCGCGAGGACGTCGACACGGACCCTCGGCGCCTGCTCGCCCTCGGCGAGACGCCCGGCGAGATCACCGAGGCCGGCGTGCGCACCAACATCTCGGTCGGCGTCCGCTACATCGCCGCCTGGCTCGACGGCCACGGCGCCGTCGCGATCGACAACCTGATGGAGGACGCCGCCACCGCGGAGATCTCGCGCGCCCAGCTCTGGCAGTGGCTGCGCTTCGGCGTCGCCCTCGCCGACGGGCGCCCGTTCACGCGCGAGCTGTACGCGGCGCTGCGGGACGAGGAGGTCGAGCGGATCGGCGGCCGCGGCCACGGCCGCACCGGGGAGGCCGTCGACCTGCTCGACGAGCTCGTGCTGCAGGAGCGCTTCGAGGAGTTCCTGACCGTGCCCGCCTACGCGCGCCTGGCGTAGCCGCTCAGGCCTGCGGCACCTCGACGACGGCGAACGTCGCCAGCGCGATCGCGAGGATGCGCTCGTCGGGATCGCGCATCTTGCCCTCCGAGACGATCGTGCGACGGCCGCGGTGCTGGACCTCGGCCGTCACGCGCACCGGCGTCCCCGGGATCACGGGCCGCGTCAGGTTGACCTTGATCTCGATCGTGACCGCGCGCTCGCCGGCGGGCAGGAGCGTGTGCGCGGCGCCGCCGAGCGCGGAGTCCATCAGCGTCGTCACCCAGCCCCCGTGGACGAGGCCGATCTGATTGAGGTGGCGCTCGTCGGGCGTCGCCTCGAGGACGGCGCGACCCTCGCCGAGGTCGGCGACGCGCAGGTCGGCGAGGACCGCCCACGGGCTCGGGGTGATCTCGCCGTCCTTGAGCTGCTGGAACAGCTCGAGGCCGGTCAGCGAGGTGTGCTTGGGATCGGTGTCGCCGACCATGCGATCACCGTAGCGGTCAGACCGCCTGGACCTCCTGCACGAGCTGCACGAGGCTCTTGCGGGCGTCGCCGAACAGCATCCGCGTCTTCGGGTCGTGGAAGAGCATGTTCTCGATGCCGGCGAAGCCGGTCGCCATCGAGCGCTTGAAGACGATCACGTGCTCGGCGCGATCGACCTCGAGGATCGGCATGCCGTGCAGGGGGCTGCTCGGATCGTCGCGGGCGGCGGGATTGACCACGTCGTTGGCCCCGATCACGAGCACGACGTCGGTCTGCGGGAAGTCGGGGTTGGCCTCCTCCATCTCCAGAAGCTGGTCGTACGGCACGTCGGCCTCGGCGAGCAGGACGTTCATGTGACCCGGCATGCGCCCGGCGACCGGATGGATCGCGAACGAGACCTGCACGCCGCGCTCGATCAGGAGGTCGGCGAGCTCGCGCACGGGATGCTGCGCCTGGGCCACCGCGAGGCCGTAGCCGGGCACGATCGACACGCGGCGGGCGTACACCAGTTGCGCGGCGAGGTCGCTCGGCCCGATCTCCAGCACCGGCAGCGCCTCGCCGCCGAGAGTGCC
Source organism: Gaiellales bacterium (assembly GCA_049433345.1). Classification (GTDB taxonomy): domain Bacteria; phylum Actinomycetota; class Thermoleophilia; order Gaiellales; family F1-60-MAGs149; genus F1-60-MAGs149. The sequence continues at coordinate 8,287 of JBMTER010000068.1, forward strand.
GACAGCGATGTCACAGTGCGTCGCCAAAACCT
>JBMTER010000069.1:0-8251 GCA_049433345.1 Gaiellales bacterium
CGCTCGATCCTCGGGCGCGCCCTCTCGAAGCTGGCCGGGCTGAGCGGCCAGGCCGCGGACGACCGGCTCGAGAAGATCCGCTCCGAGGTGGTGCTCTCGCCCCGCCACCTCGACCTCAAGCCGCGGCAGCTGTCGGGTGGCCTCAAGCAGCGCGTGGCGATCGGCAACGCCTTCGCCGGTGACCCCCGCATCGTCGTCTGCGACGAGCCGACCAGCGCCCTCGACGTGTCCGTGCAGGCCGCGATCCTCAACCTCCTCGCCGACCTCCAGCGCGACGAGCAGGCCTCGTACATCGTGATCTCGCACGACCTCGGCGTGGTGCGCTACCTGTCCGACCGCATCGCCGTCCTCTACCTCGGGCGGCTGATGGAGGTGGGGGATGCCGCGACGGTCTTCGCCGGCCCGCACCACCCCTACACCGAGGCGCTGCTGTCCGCCGTACCGAGTGTCGACGGCGATCCGCCCGCCCGCATCCGCCTCGAGGGCGAGGTGCCGTCCGCGATCGACGTGCCGTCCGGCTGCGTGTTCCACACGCGTTGCCCGCGCGCCATCCAGGGCACCTGCGAGGCCTCGGAGCCCGCGCTCGTGGAGGTCGAGCCCGGCCACATGATGCGCTGCCACATCCCGGTCGACGAGCTGCGCCGGTTGCAGCAGTCGGACGCCGTCTAGCCACTCTCCGCCTACGCGGGATCGCGCGTGCGTGTCCGCGTGGCGCCCCCGCGCTGCTGACGATCGCCCACCCGGGCGCCGTGGTGGCGTTCCCGGCGCTGCCGTTCCCGTACATGGAGCGGCGCGTCGTCGGGTCGATCCACCGCTCATCGTACCCGCCGTGCGACGTCCCGCTGATCCTCGACCTCCACCGCCAGGGCCTGCCGCCGCTCGACCGCCTGACCAGCCACCGGCTGCCGCTCGAGTGGACCGGCGAGGCGTTCGACCTGATGGGCGACGGCTGGAGCCGTCGCGTGCTGCTCGACGTGTCGGCCTGATCGCGCCTCAGGCGAGCGCGAGCAGCGCGGGGTCGATCGGGTCACCGAGCTCGCGCGCCCGGCGCTCGACGAACTCGAGCAGCTCGGCCTCGATCGCGTCGTCGAGGGGTGGACGCTCGTACGCCGCGAGCAGCTCGTCGACGCGGTCGCCGGCCCGGGCGGCGTGATCGGGGCGCCCGGCTCGCGTCCAGCGGTCGTGGTTGTCGGTCGTGGCCACGGTCGGGCGCCAGAAGCAGTCGCGGAACCGCTCGAGCGTGTGCGCGGCGCCGAAGAAGTGGCCGGCGTGGCCGACCTCGGCGTGCGCGTCGAAGGCGATCGAGTCGGCGTCGATCCGGACCGGCGTGAACTGGCGCTGCAGCAGGTCCACGAGCTCGACGTCGGCGGCGAACTTCTCGAACGACGTGACGAGGCCGCCCTCCAGCCAGCCGGCGCTCTGCCAGCAGACGTTGGCGCCGGCGAGGAAGGCCGAGCAGAGCGTGTTGAAGGCCTCGTAGCCGGCCTGGTAGTCGACAGCGGGGCTGGCGGTCAGCGTGCCGCCCCCGGAGCGCCATGGGATCCCCAGCCGGCGCGCGATCTGACCGGAGGCGCAGAGCCCGAACGCGGACTCGGGACCGCCGAACGCGGGGGATCCCGTCTTCATGTCGGTGCTGGACAGGAACGAGCCCATCACGCACGGCGCGCCGGGGCGCACGAGTTGGGCGAGCGCGACGCCGGCGAGGACCTCGGCGGTCTGCTGGACGAGCGCGGCGGGGACGCTGACGGGGGCCATCGCGCCCATCAGCAGGAACGGCGTGACGATCACGGCCTGCCCGGCGGCGGCGTAGGCGAGGATCCCCTCCAGCATCCGCTCGTCGAAGTTGAGCGGCGAGTTGACGTTGCAGTTCGCGAAGACGACGGGCTGGCGCTGGATCGCCTCGCGTCCGCCGAAGACGATCTCCGCCATTCGCAGGCAGTCCTCGGCCGCGACGGTCGACGACGGCTCGCCGGCCCAGACGCGGTCCGTCAGCCGGATCATCGCCTGCCCCCGCATCAGGTGCCGGACATCGAGGGGCAGGTCATTCGGCTCGATGACGTTGCGTCCCGGCGTGTCGAGCACGTCGGAGGCCTGGACGAGCTGCACGAGCCGCTGGAAGTCGGCGAACGTGCCCTCACGGCGCTCATCGCGGAGGCGTGCGAACGGCGGGCCCTGCGCCGCGCAGAAGACCATGCTGTCCCCGCCGATGTGGAGGCTGCGCGCCGGGTTGCGCGCCGCGATGTCGAACTCCCGCGGTGCGAGCGCGAGCTGCGCGCGCAGGAAGTCGGGGTCGAGGCGGACGACGTCGCCGTCCACGGTCTGGCCCGCCTCGGCGAACAGGCGCCGTGCCTCGTGGTGGTCGACGCGGACGCCGACCTCGCGGACGAGTCGCTCCCAGCCGCGGTCGAGGGCCTCGAGGTCCTCCTCGTGGAGGGGCTCGTAGCGGGGCATGTGGTTCTCGAACACGGCGTGGCGCGGTCCGCTCGGTGCGCCGATCGGCACGGGCGGCTGCCTGTCGCAGTCTGCCGGGGCCGGCGGTCGGACGCAAGCGAGTCGGGGGAGCGGACCGGCGCCCATCCCGCTCGCCGTAGACTGCGCGCGTGAAGATCGCATCGGTCGAGGTCCGGCGCTACCGGACGATCTGGGGCAACCCCGTGCGCATGACGTGGGACCCGACGCCGCGCACCCTGCAGGACGCCGCGGTGGTCGTGATCACGGCCGACGACGGCACGGTCGGGATCGGCGGCGGCGATGACCTGCCCGACGGCGATCTGCTGGCGCGCAAGCTGGCCGGGGTCGACCCTCGCCGCACGGACCTCGTGCATCGCATCTGCGCCACGGTCGACTTCCATCGCGGTCGCCCGTGGATCGCCGAGCTCGCCTGCCACGACCTCGCCGCGCGCGCTGCGGGCGAGCCGCTCTGGCGGCGGCTGGGCGGTCGCTCCGAGGCGCTGCTCGCCTACGCGTCGACAGGCGAGGCCTGCGATGCGGACGAGCGGGTCGAGCGCTCCGCCCACATGGCGCTGGCGGGATTCCGGGCGATCAAGCTGCGGCTGCCGCCGGCGGGCGACTGGCGCGCCGCCGTCGCGGCCGTGGCCCGCGTGCGCGAGGCCGTGGGCCCGGACGTCGAGCTGATGGTGGACGCCAACCAGGGCTGGCGGATGGCGGGCGACACGACGCCGACGTGGGACGTGCCCGAGGCCGTTCGCTGCGCGCGCGCCCTGGAGGAGATCGGCGTGTACTGGCTCGAGGAGCCGCTGCCGACGTCCGATGTCCGGGGGTATGCGGAGCTGCGCGCGAAGACCACGCTGCGGATCGCGGCGGGGGAGATGCTGCGAAGCGAGCACGAGGCCCGCGATCTGCTCGCTCACGGGGGCATCGACGTCCTGCAGTGCGACGTCGCCCTGGCGGGCGGCATCACGGGTGCTGGGCGCCTGGCCGGGATGGCGGACCTCCTCAACCGCTGGTGGTCGCCGCACACGTGGACCAACGGGCTCGGTCTGGTGTTCAACCTGCATGCGGCGCTGGCGCTGTCGGCCTGCCCCTTCGTCGAGGTGCCGTTCGACCCGCCGGGCTGGAGCCCCGATCGCCGGGACTGGCTGTTGCCCGCGCCCATCTTCCCCGGCGAGGACGGGCTGGTGCGTCCGCCGGACGGTCCGGGCTGCGGGGTGCCGACGGACCTCGCCTGGCTCGAGCCGAACCGGCTGGGCTAGGCGTCCTCGATCCAGTCGCCGATCGGGATCAGCGGCAGTGCGGCGGCGGATCCCGCCTGGCGGAGGAGGTCGGCGAGGGCCCGAGGGCGGAAGCTCACCGGCAAATCGTCGAGCGGGAACCACTCGATGCGATCGAGATACGGGTCGCCCGTGTGCGTGGTCGGGCCCGGCTCGCCGGTCGTGATCGTGCCGCGCAGGATCACCTCGACGGCGCCGCCGTCGCCCGCGTACGCCTCCGGTCCGTCCAGGATCAGCACGGCGCCCTCGATCTCGACGTCGACCCCGGTCTCCTCGAGCAGCTCGCGGCGCGCGGCCTGCGCGAGCGACTCACCGGGATCTGCGTTGCCGCCCGGTAGGCACCAGAACGCCTTCTGCTTTCGCTTGGCGTGGCGCACGAGCAGGACCTGGCCGTCGCGCTCGACGAGGACGCGGGCCTTCAGGCGGGGAGAGCGGTTGCGGCCCATGGCGGCGGCATCGTAGCCGCCGCTCTCGCGTACCTCCTCCGAATGCAGTTCGGCCCCCCCGGGGGGGGGGGGCGAGACTGGAGGAGAGGAGAGGAGGGTGGGGAGGAAATCGGTCAGGAGCGCCGCGAGCGCAGCGTGCGCCCGAGCCACGAGCGGCGCGGGTGGGCGGTGGAGCTCCGCTCCGGCGCCGCGAAGAGGAAGTCGAACGCGGGGATCGGAGCGGTGTGGGTGGGCTTGTGTTCGATGTGCTCGAGCTTCATAGTGAACGCAGTCTACCGAACGATATTCGGTTTTGTCAACTTTAGACCTGTAAATATTCGGTAATAGTGGTCAAGATTGGAGAATCGACGACCAGAATCCCCATCGACGCCTCGATCATCGGAAGCGTCCCGGTCCCGTTCCCCGATCCCGGAAACAGCTCGGCCCCGCCGGAGCGGGGCCGAGACTGAAGGAGAGGAGAGGAGGGTGGAGAGAAAAGCGTGGGTCAGATGCGCCGCGAGCGCACCCCGCGCCGAATCCGTCGCGTCCCGGGCTCGGGGCGCTCCGGATTCGTGCGATGCACGGCGTCGGGACGGCTGAAGAGCAGGGAGAGGGCGGCGATGGGCTGCATGGGTATCGTCTCGGGATCTGGGAGGGTGGTATTTCCCTCGTCTGACCGGTACACTACCAGAGAATCTCCGGCGAACGCAAGTCTACAGACGTAAATCTTCGGTAAATCCGCATGCACCCCATCGATTGGCAGATCATCCAGATCCTCCAGGAGGACGGCAAGACCACCTACGGCGATCTCGCCAAGCGGGTCGGGCTGTCGCAGGCGGCCGCGCACGAGCGCGTCAAGAAGCTCGAGGCGCGTGGCGTCATCAAGGGGTATCGCGCCGTCGTCGACGCGGACGCCCTCGGCTACGGCGTCGTCGCGTTCGTCTTCGTCGACAACGCGGCCTTCGACATCCCCGACTTCACCGAGCGCCTCGCCGCGCTGCCGCACGTCCTCGAGTGCCACGCCGTCGCCGGCGAGTGGGCCTACCTCCTGAAGGTGCGGGCGGAGAGCACCGCCGAGCTGGAGGGCGTCCTGCACCAGATCCGCACGATGAACGACGTGCACCGGACCCACTCCGTGATCGGCCTGTCGACCGCGTTCGAGACGACGCTCCTGCCGATGCCGGAATCCGCCGCGGAGGACGAGGAGCCCCCGCAGACGGTCAAGCGCCGCTCGGCCTAGCCCTCGAGGACGATCTCGCGGCGCTCGATGCGACCGTCGCGGATCATGAACGCCCGCACGTCGGGCGGTTCCGAGCCGAGGCTGACGATCAGGTACGCGGCGTCGGGCCAGTGCGCGATCTCCACGTCGGTGCGTGACGGGAAGGCCGGGCTCTCCACATGGCTGTGGTAGATCGCGGCCACGCCGTCCTCGGGGTCCTCGACCCCGAAGTCGCGTTCGATCTCCTGCAGGATGCGCAGCAGATCCCGCGCCTCGATGTTGTAGAAGAACGGGCTCGGCTCGCCGTTGACAGCCGGGTAGAAGCGCTCCGCGCGTCCGCCCGTGCCGCCGAGGATGCCACAGGCCTCGTTGGGCAGGCCGGCCCGCGCGTGTGCGACGAGCTCGTCCCGCACGGCGCGTGGCAGGACGAGCGGCGCGCCGGCTACCACCAGAGCCGATCCTCCATCAGCTCCTCGAGGTCCTCGCCCTCGCGCTCCTCGAAGAGGTTGGCGGAGGCGTAGCGCGCGCCGCCGTCGGCGAACACCGTGACCACGTTGCGATCGGAATCCATCTGGGCGGCGACCCGCAGGGCGACGCTCAGCGCCGCGCCGCAGGAGACGCCGATCCAGATGCCCTCGCGCCGCAGCGCCTGGCGCATCGCCTGGACGGACTCCGTGTTCGTCACGAGCAGCTTGCGGTCCAGCTGCGAGACGTCGAGGATCTCCGGCGTGTAGCCGTCCTCGAGCGAGCGCAGGCCCATCACGGCCTCTCCCTGCAGGGGCTCGGCCGCGACGATCTGCACGTCGGGGTTGGCCTCGCGCAGGGCGCGTCCGACGCCCATCAGCGTGCCGCCGGTGCCGAGGCCGGCGACGAAGGCGTCGACCGCGCCATCCAGCGCCTCGAGGATCTCGGGGCCGGTGGTGCGGTAGTGCGCGTTCGGGTTCTCCGGGTTGGCGTACTGGAACGGCATGTAGATCGACGGATCGGCCGCGGCCAGCTCGCGCGCCAGCGCGACGCCGCCGTTCGAACCGAGCTCGCCCGGCGAGAAGACGATCTCGGCGCCGTACATCGAGATCTGCTGGACGCGCTCGGGCGTCGCGGACTCCGGCATCACCGCGCGGAAGCGGTAGCCGCGCACCGCGCAGATCATCGCCAGCGCGATGCCGGTGTTGCCGCTCGTCGGCTCCATCACGACCTGGCCGGAGCCGGGCGTCAGACGGCCCTCGGCCTCCGCCGCGTCGATCAGGCTCAGGGCGACGCGGTCCTTGATCGAGCCGGACGGGTTCAGCATCTCGAGCTTCGCCCAGACGCGGGCGCCGCCCTCGGGGCGCAGGTGCGGCAGCTCGACCAGGGGGGTGCCCCCGATCGCGCTGAGGACGTCGCCACCGCCGCGGCACACGTTCGGCGGGGAGACGGAGCCGCCGGCCATCGCGGGCAGCACGATCACCGTGCCGCCATCGGCGACCGGCGTGTCGAGGCCCTGGCCGAGGCGCACGTCCTCGTTGTCGACGTAGACGTTGACGAAGCGGTTGATGGCGCCCGTCTCGTCGACGATCTGGGGCTTGACCGCGGGATGCTGGGCGAACAGGTCGTCAAGCGCCTCGCGCAGCGTCACGCCGGCGACCGCGACCTGGCGCGCGCCGCCGACCGAGGGCCGCAGGACCGGGGGGATGCGGATCTGGATGGCCATGGTCGTGTCCCCCTAGTGGGCGGTCGCGTGGGCGCCGCCCGCGCAGAACTCGTCGTAGTCGATGTACTCGATCGGGCCCGCGTGCTCCCCGCAGACGGGGCAGGCGGGGTCGCGGCGCAGCTGCACCTCGTGGAAGCCCATGTCGAGGGCGTCGACCAGCAGGAGGCGCCCGACGAGCGGATCGCCGATGCCGAGCAGCAGCTTCAGCGCCTCGGTGGCCTGCAGCGTGCCCATGATCCCGGGCAGGACGCCGAGGACGCCGCCCTCGGCGCAGCTCGGGGCGAGCTCGACCGGGGGCGGCTCGGGGAAGAGGCAGCGGTAGCAGGGACCCGTGTGCGGCTTGAACACCGTCAGCTGGCCCTCGAAGCGGAAGATCGAGGCGTGGACCACCGGGATGCCGTGCTTGACCGAGGCGTCGTTGAGCAGGTAGCGCGTCGGGAAGTTGTCGGTGCCGTCGACAACGACGTCGTAGCCGGCGATGATCTCGTCGACGTTGGCGCTCGACAGTCGCTCGCGGTACTGCACGACCTCGACGTCCGGGTTGAGGGCGGTCAGCGTCATGCGCGCCGACTCGGCCTTGGGGACGCCGATCCGCTCGGTGTTGTGGATCACCTGCCGCTGCAGGTTGGAGGCGTCGACGACGTCGTCGTCGATGATCCCGATGGTGCCCACGCCGGCGGCTGCGAGGTACAGGGACGATGGCGAGCCCAGCCCGCCGGCGCCGATCATCAGCACCTTCGCTCCGAGCAGCGCGAGTTGGCCGGCCTCCCCGACCTCCGGGATCACCAGGTGGCGGCTGTAGCGGCGGCGACGCTCCGCGTCGAGCACCTTCGGCTCCTCCCATGGGTGCCCCGACTGCTTCCAGCCGGAGAAGCCACCGGCCAGCGAAGCGACGTCGGTGTAGCCGAGCTCCCGCAGCGCCTTCGCGCCGAACGCGCTGCGCGCGCCCGAGGCGCAGCTGAGCACGATGCGGCCGTCCTTGTCAGGGGCGGCGGCCTCGATCCGGGACTCCAGGAAGCCGCGCGGGATGTGGATCGCCTGCGCGATCGCGCCCTGCTCGTACTCGTCGGGCTCGCGCACGTCGATCAGCAGCGGCGGCGCGTCCGAGGCGAGCTCCTGGGCGAGCTGGGCGGCGTCGACCTCGTCGATCTCGGCCTTGACCTGGGAGAGCAGTTCGCGGTACGTC
>JBMTER010000070.1:0-8148 GCA_049433345.1 Gaiellales bacterium
CGCACCAGCGCCGCCCTCGAGACGGGCACGTGGCGCGTGCGCTGGTACGCGGGCGACCGGCAGATCGCCGAGGTCGGGATCAAGGACGCCACGGGCGCCGTCGATTACGTGCGCACCGGCCCGCAGGTGAACTGGTCGATGGCCCGCGGCGGCAAGGGCTTCGGTCGGATGATCAACGAGCCATGGCTGTTTGGCATCTTCATGCTCGTCTTCGCCCTGACGATGGTCGACTGGCGCCGCCTCGTCTCGTGGCGCACCCTCGACGTCGCCGCGATCCTGTCGATGGCGGCGTCGCTGTGGTTCTTCAACCGGGGCGACGTCTTCGCGTCGGTGCCGCTGCAGTACCCGCCGCTCGTGTACCTGCTCGTCCGACTCGTCGCGATCGGGATCGGCCGTTCCGCGCGGCCGGCGTTCACGACGAACCTCCCCGTGTGGGCGCTCGTGATGGTCCTGCTCGCCCTGATCGGCGGTCGCATCGGCCTCAACGCGTACTCGTCGAACGTCGTCGACGTCGGCTACGCCGGCGTCGTCGGCGCCGACCGCATCCTCGACGGCCGCAGCCCGTACGGCTCCTTCCCGAAGCGCACGTCGACGCCGTGCGGCACCCGCTACGCGGACGGCTCGAACAGCGCCTACGTGCAGGCCGACGGCGCGTGCGAGACGGCGATCGAGCGCGGCGACACCTACGGCCTTGCGATGTACCTCGCGTACGTGCCCGGCACCGCCGCGCTCGGCTGGAGCGGACGCTGGGACGACCTGCCCGCGGCCCACTTCACCGCCGGCTTCTTCGACCTGATGGCGGGCCTCGGGCTGGCCGTGTTCGGCTGGCGGATCGGTGGGCGCCGGCTCGCGCTGGCCATGGCGCTGTTCTGGTTCGCCGTCCCCTGGACCGCCTACACGTTCATGAGCGACTCGAACGACTCGATCGTGGCCGCCCTGCTCGCATGGTCGGCGGCGCTGCTGGCCCGGCCCATCGGCCGCGGGGCGCTCCTGATGGCCGCGGCCCTCGCGAAGTTCGCGCCGCTGATCCTGATCCCGCTCTGGCTCCGACTCGACCGCGACCCGCCGCAGCACGTGCCCGGCGAGTGGGCCTACGGCACCGCGGCACCACGGCCCGCGCGCGTCACGCGGCTGGCGTCGGCGCTCGCCCCGGGGCCCGGAGCGGGCCGCACCCTGCTCGGCATGGCGCTGGTGGCCCTCGTGCTCGCCCTCGTCCTCGTCACCCTCGACGGACCCGGCGCGCTGAGGACGTTCTGGGAACGCACATTCGGCTGGCAGCTCGACCGGCCGTCGCCGTTCTCGATCTGGGACTGGGGCGACTACCCCGGCTTCCCCGACCTCGGCGTCGTGCAGACCATCCTCAAGGGCGCGCTGCTCGGGGCCGCCGTCGTCGTCTACATCGTCCCACGCCGGCTCGACCCGGTCCGGGCGATGGCGCTCGCCGGTGCGCTGATGTGCGGCTTCCAGATCGTGCTCACGCACTGGATGTACCTGTACCTGCCGTGGGCACTCGTCTTCGCCGCGATGGCACTGCTGGCACCTCGGCCCCCGCTCGCGGTCCGCGCGGACGCTCGCCCAGCGCCGCTGCCGGAGCGGCGGGAAGCCGCCCACGGGTGATCCTCGTCACAATCCGTGCATTCCCGCGCGTCAGGCTCTACGCTTCCGCCACCGCACACCGGGGAGGAACAGCGATGCGCATGCGCACACTCCTGATCGCGGGACTCGCCGCGATCGCCACCATCGCACTCGGCACTGGCGCCGCGACGGCCCAGACGCTGAACACCGGCGAGTTCGCCGTGACGATGCCGATGCCGGGCGAGACGGCCAACGGCGGCGGCCAGCAGCCCGACTGCTCGCCCTCCATCGAGACCGTCGCGCTCTCCGGTGGCACCACCAAGTGCACGATGAACCGGACCCTGAGCGGAAACGCGGCCACCGGCACCGTCGCGAACGCGACCCTCGCCGGCCAGTACGGCGAGGCCTTCAACCAGGGCACCATGACGCGCACCTGCGACCTCTCGCAGAACATGACGATGGACGTCACCTTCTCGGCCGGCGCCATGACCTCGATGAGCCCGCCGAAGATGAAGATGGCCGGGACGATGGTGATGGGATGCTCCTTCAAGATGAGCTTCCCCGACGCGGCCGGCAGCTCGCTCTCCGGCACGATGACCCTGAACGCGACGATGAACTCGAGCGACATCGGCGGGGCGGGCATCAACGGCGCCGACATCCAGATGACGCTCAAGGTCGACGTGACCGAGGGCACCGGCGTCTTCGCCGGCTACACGGGCTCCGGCGAACTCGACGCCGCCCAGGCCTTCAGCCTCCTGGGTGGCGGCGGATCCGGCGGCTCGGCCCCGCCGTCGGGCGGTGGCTCCACCCCGCCGAGTGGCAGTGGCGGCGCCATCCCCGACGCGGCCTGCCAACAGGCCGGGCTTCCGTCGGGCTGCACATCCGCGCAGATCCAGCAGTTCTGCCAGGCCAATCCGTCCAACGCGCTCTGCCAGGGAGCGCCGTTCTCGCTCGCCGCCGCGCGCCGCAGCATCCGCCAGTCCTCCGACGCCGACACCATGACCCTCAAGCTGGTCAAGACCAACGGCAAGGGCGCGGTCCGCATCATCAGCCCCGTCGCGGGAGCCGGCAAGAACATCGCCAAGGTGAACGCCAAGACCAAGGTCAAGATCGTGGCCACGAAGGGCTCCCAGTGCACCGTCAAGGCCAGCACCGGCAAGGTCGTCGGCAAGGCGACCTCGAAGGACTCGGCCAGGACCCTGACCATCAAGGCCAAGAAGGGCTCCCTGACCAGGGCCAAATGGCTCCAGGCCACGTGCACGCTGAGCGGGAAGTCCTTCTCGTCGACGAAGGTGAAGGTCAGAGCCGCATAGTCGAAGGCGCCGCGCGGCGGAACGCCACGGCGCCCCTCGGCGTCGACCTCGACGAGCAGGCCCTCGAGGCGCACGTCGCCCGTAGCCGGCTCGAGCCGTTGCGGCTGCTGCAGCAGGAAGCGCCGCAGCGACTGCTCCTTGACCGCGCCGATCACGGAGTCGTGGGGGCCCGTCATGCCGGCGTCGGTGATGTAGGCGGTGCCGCCGGGCAGGACCCGCGCATCGCTGGTCTGCACGTGCGTGTGGGTCCCGCAGACCGCGCTGGCCCGCCCCGCCAGGTGCCAGCCGAGCGCCACCTTCTCGCTCGTGGCCTCGGCGTGCACGTCGACGAGCACGAACGGCGGCCGCGCCCGCGCCTCGTCGACGAGGCGATCCACGACGGCGAACATCGTCTGCGCCGGCTCGAGGGTGAACGACCCCAGCAGGTTGATCACGGCCAGCTCGACCCCGTTCGCGGTCGGGACGAAGGCGAGGCCCCGTCCCGGCAGCCGGTCGAGCAGGTTGGCGGGGCGCACGACGCGGTCCGCTCCCGTCAGGTAGGGGCCGATCTCCTTGCGCCGCCAGAGGTGGTTCCCGAGCGTCAGGCAGTCGGCGCCCGCGGCCAGCAGTCGATCGGCGAGACGCGGCGTCAACCCGACCCCGTCGGCCGCGTTCTCGGCGTTCACCACGACGGCGTCGAGCCCGAGCTCGTCGCGCAGCGCGGGGAGCACGCGCTCGATCGCGTCGACCCCGGGCCGGCCGTAGACGTCCGCGAGGAACAGCAGCCTCATGTGGCGGCCACCTCCGTCGCCGGGCGCACCTCGAGCTGCACGCGATTGCCGCCGTCCTGCGTGTAGGCCGCGAGCGCGGGATCGAGAGCCGGCGTGACGTCGATCAGTCGCCCGATCCGCGTCCACGCATCGGGCCGCGTCGACACGGGCGAGCCGACGGAGAGATCCGCAGCGGCCTTGAGGCCGGAGGCGACCACCACGACGCCCGGGTTGGCGAGCGGCTCGATCGCGATCTGATCGCCGTACTCGACGCCCTCCACGATCACCGGCGTGATCGACAGGACCTTGCCGTCGGCGGGAGCGTAGACGTCGGTTCCGACCGGCGCCCCGACATCGACGGCGCGGGGATCGCCTTCGACCGCGTACGGCGGGCCGCCGGCGTCGGCCCCGGCGAACCCCGCCACGATCCTGCCCAGGACGCCCCCGTCGACGGGCTTGCCGATCGGCTCGAGCCGCAACCCGCTGGTGCCCGCCACGGGGTGGTAGAGGATCGCCGTGATGCGCGACTGCTCGATCGGGACGAACAGGACGACGCTGCCCTGGCGGGCCAGGGTCTGCGGTCGCGGGGCCCCGGACGGCAGGATGCGATCCGCGGGCGCCACGGACGGCACGAGGTCGATGCCCCCGATGCCGACCAGTTGGACTGCGCCGACCACCAGCGATGCGGTCGCCAGCGCGATCGCCACGAGAAGGCGTCCGCGGGCCGGCGGCCGGGGCGGCGGCACGGCCGCCGGGAGGATGATGTCGACGCCCGAGCCCGTCAGCTCGACGGTCGCGACATCGGCCTGCTCGTCGTGCACGGCCATGATCTGAGTCTACCGGCGCGACGCGGGCCGTTAGGGCACCTGCGCGGCGTCGGTCGCCGCGGACGCCGGCTCGGCCGGAGCCGTGGTCGCCACCGGATCCGGCTCGGCTGGAGCGGTCTCCTCCGGCGTGGTCTCCGGTTCCGGCTTCGGCTTCGGCGCCGTGAACTGGACGTCGGGCGCGGTCACGCTTGACACGATCCGATCGGCGAACTGCGACGTGAAGGACTCCCAGGCGACGGGCTCCCGCGGCGCCCGGAACTGGCGCGGCGGCACGTCCGCCAGGGCGGCGTCCATGAACAGGTGCCAGATGTCGGCGGGGAGCGTCGGACCCGACACGGCGCCGACGCCGGCGACGTTGTACAGCGGTCGCGTCTCGTCGGGGAAGCCGATCCACACGCAGGCCGCCAGATCCGGTGTGTAGCCGCAGAACCAGGCGTCGGTGTTGTCGTCCGTCGTGCCGGTCTTGCCGGCCTGCGGCCTGCCGTCGGTGGTGCGTGCGCCGGTACCGGTGCCGGCGTACATGTTCTCGCCGAGGATCCGCGTCACCTCGGCCGCGACGCCGTCCTGGATCACCCGCACGCCGCGATTACGACGGCCCAGCAGCTCGTTGCCGTCCGCGTCCCCGACGGCGCGGATCGCGGTCGGCGGGTTGTAGACGCCGCCGTTGGCGAGGGTCGCGTAGGCGATCGTCATCTCGAGCGGCGAGACGCCGCTCGACCCGAGCGTGATCGACGGCACGGGCACGAGCTCCGACTGGCGCACACCGAGCCGGCGCGCCATGTCGGCGATGTTGGCCGCTCCGACGTCGATCGCGAGCTGGGCGTAGACCGTGTTGTCCGAGGCCAGCGTCGCGTTCTCGAGGGTGACGCCGCCCGAATACCTGCCGCCCGCCGTGCCGACCTGCCAGACGGCCGATTGGGGATCGGGCTGCCAGCTGAACGGCGCAGACATGTACCGCGTCGCGCGCGGGTCGATGCCCTGTTCGACGGCGGTGGCCAGCGTGAACGTCTTGAAGGTCGATCCCGGCTGGCGGCGGCCCTGCGAGGCGAGGTCGAACTGGTCCTTGCGGAAGTAGCGCGTCGAGGCCATCGCCACGATCTCTCCGGTCTTCGGCCGGATGGCGACGATCGCCGCATCGGGATCGCCGGGCGACTTCAGGATCGACTTCATCGCCTTCCGGGCCTGGCCCTGCAGACGCGGGTCGAGCGTCGTCTCGATCCTGAGTCCGCCGGCGCGCACCGCGACGTCGCCGAAGTCGGGGTCGGCGGCCAACTCGTCGGCCACGTAGCGCACGAAGAACGATTCCCGCACCTTGCCGTAGATGCGACCTCGCTTGAGGTCGAGCGGTGCGCGGTCGGCCTTCGCCTGCTGCGCGGCGGTGATCTGCCCGGTATCGCGCATCGCCTGCAGGACCTGCGTGCGGCGGGCGAGTGCGGACTCGGGATTGGCGTACGGGTCGTAGTAGCTCGGCAGCTGCGGCAGACCCGCCAGGAGCGCAGCCTCGGCGATGGTCAGGTCCTTCGCCGGCTTCGCGAAGTACGTCTGCGCCGCGGCCTCCACCCCGTAGGCGTTGTTGCCGTAGAAGACGGTGTTCAGGTAGGCCGTCAGGATCTCGTCCTTCGTGAAGCGCTGCTCGAGCTGCAGCGCGAGCAGCGCCTCACGCAGCTTGCGGTCGAAGGTGCGCTCCTTGACGATGTAGATCTGGGAGATCAGCTGCTGGGTGAGGGTCGAGCCGCCCTGCACGACGCGACCCGCCGCGAGGTTGCGCACGGCCGCACGGGCGATGCCGCGCGCATCGACCCCGGCGTGGTCGTAGAAGCGGCGATCCTCGATCGCGACCGTCGCCTTCTTCATCCACGGTGAGATGGCGTCTGCGGGCACCGGCTGGCGGTTCTCCTCGGAGGCGAGGACCCCGAGGCCGGCGCCCGTCGCGTCATACACGCTCGAGTTGGCACCGATCTGCCGGGCCTTGATCGCGTCGAGGGTCGGCAGCTCGCCCATGTACCGGGCCGCGCCGAACAGGAGCAGGCCCGTGCCGACCGCGGTCACGAGCGCGAGGATCAGGAAGGTGGTCGCAAAGGCCCCGCGGCGCCCCGTGGTGCGCCGCTGCCGTCGCGAGCGCCGCCGACGCGCAGTCCCCTTGGCGACGCCCTCAGGCACGGCGCTCCGCCTCTGCTCCATGCGCTCTGCTCATCGCTCGTTCCACGCTATCACCGGGTTCCCGGCGGGAGACGGTAGTCGTGGGCCGGGCCGCCGCGATCGGGATTTCCACGTTCGCGCACCATGCCGCGTACCCGTTCGCGGCGACCCGGGGCGGTCCTGCTCCCGGCGCGCCGGTACGATTGCGGCGTGCGCCGCCTCGGCCCGCCCGCCGCCCTCCTCGCGCTCGCGCTCGTCCTCGTCGGCTGTGGGCTGAAGGCCGAGCCGACCGGCGACGCGGCTGCGTTCCCGTCGGTGGCGGTCGATGCCGCGGGCGCGCCGGTTACCCTCTCCGGCCCACCGGACCGGATCGTCTCGCTCGATCCGGGGGCGAGCGCCATCCTGCGCGGCATCGGCCTCGAGGCGGCCGTGATCGACGCGTCACCCGCCGACGCCAGTCGGCTCGCGGCCGACCCGGCGACCGATCTGGTCGTCGTTCCGCTGGCCATGCCCGCTGCGACGGCCGAGCGCCTCGCCACCGCCGGGGTGGCTCCCGTCTACCGCTACGGCGCCGCCCCGATCGAGACGGCGCCATCGGCGATCACGCAGCTCGGGCTCGCGGTCGGCCGGGGTCCCGAGGCCGCCGCGATCGCCCGCTCCGTCGCCGACGGCCTCGCCGCGCTGGCGCTGCGCGTCGGGGGCGAGGAACCGGTGCGGACGCTGATCCAGGGACCCGGCGTCACGGCTTACGGGCCGCAGACGCCGATCGGGCAGGCGGTGGCGCTGGCGGGCGGCGAGAACGTGTTCGCCGCGGATGCCGCCTGGTCGCCGGACGTCGCGGCGACGCTCGACATCGCCGCCTGGGTGTCGGCCGAGCCGGGCGGATCGACCCTCGCGGCGCTCGCCGGCATCGACGAGCTCGCGGCCGTCCCGGCGATCCGCGATGGCCGCGTCGTCGCCGTGCCGCGAGACGGCTACCCGATCGACGCCGCCCTGCCCCGCGCCCTCGAGGACCTCGCCAGCCGGCTGCGGGCTCAGGGCGTGGCGTCGTGAGCGAGGCGCGCCCGCCCCTGCGCGGTCCCGCCCTGTGGGCGCTCGTCGCCCTGCCGATCGTCCTCCAGCTGGTCGTCACGACCGTCGGCATCGCGGCGGTCGGGTCGCTCATCGACCTGCCACCGCGGATGGCCTTCTTCAACCTGCCCCAGCAGTCCGTGGTGGTGGTGGCCTACGTCGTCTTCGGCTTCGCCACCCTGCTCGTGGCGCGGCGCCTCGGCTCCCCCGGGGACCTGCTCGCGTTGCGCCGCACGCCGATCGGACCCGCGATCGCCCTGACCGCGCTCGGGCTGGTGGCGGGCCTCGCCATCGCGGCGCTGCTCGAGCCGATCTTCCATGGCGCGGCGTCGCAGAATCTCGACCCCGGGCCCTTCCCGGGCACCGCCACCGCGCTCGCGGCGGCCGCGCTCGCGTCCCTCAGCGTCGTCGTCGGCGCGTCCGTCACCGAGGAGCTCTACTTCCGCGGCCTCCTCTACGGCCAGCTGGTGGCGG
>JBMTER010000071.1:0-8012 GCA_049433345.1 Gaiellales bacterium
GGGGCGAGCGCGCGGCCGCGGCCGGGGCCTCGTAGTCGGCGGTGCGGGTGACGGTGACGTCGTCGATCTCGTCGCGGTGGAGCTCCCAGTGCCCGATCTCGTGGGCGATGGTGAAGCGCCGCCGCGCCGGCCAGAGCCCGGCCTCGAGGGCGTTGACGTGGATCTCGCAGCGGCGCAGGAGCAGCATCCCGGACACGCCGGGATCGAGTGGGATGTCGCGGACGAGGAGCCCGCAGAGGGACTCCGCGATGTCCTCGACGGGCACGGGGCCCTCGGCGTCGAGGTCGTAGGTCGCGGCGTAGCGCGCGAGCACGTCGCGCGCCGCGAGGATCTCCCGGTCCGCCGTCGCCGACATGGACACAGGGTACCGGGCGCGCAGCCGTCGCGCTGCTAGCGTGGAGGCATGGTCCGCACGTGCCGCGCCCTGCTCCCCGTCCTGCTCCTCGCGCTGCTCGTGGCCGCCCTCGGGACGGCCTGCGGGGGCTCCTCCGATCCCGCTCCCGCCGGGCCGGACGCCGCCGCGGCCGCCGTCCCGGATGCGGTCTCGGCGGCGGAGGCCGGCGAGCTGTTCCAGACGGGTGGCTACACCCTCGTGGACGTGCGCGAGACGGTCGAGACGGACCAGCAGCAGGTCGAGGGCTCGCTCCTGATCCCGCTCGGCGAGGTCGAGGCGCGCATGGACGAGGTTCCGGATGACCGACCGGTGCTGGTGCTGTGCCGCTCCGGCAGCCGCGCCGTCCCGGCGGCGGAGGCGATGCGGGCCGCGGGCCGTCAGGCGACGGTGGTCGAGGGCGGCATCGTCGCCTGGGCCGAGGCCGGGCTGCCCTATGCCGGCGCCGCGCCGAGCTGAATCCGCCGCCACCGGAAGGCTCGCTGCCCGGGAGGGAGCTTCCCGCAGCACAGTCTTTGAACCAAATGGTTCAGCTACCGGAGCGTGCTGAACCGGATGGCGCACGAGGTCGCGTACACTGCCATCCGATGCCCGACCGGACCGCCACGCTGCACGATCCCTCCTTCGAACACGACGCCTGCGGCCTCGGGACCGTCGTGCACCTCGACGGCGTCGCCTCGCACGGAGTCGTCACCCAGGCGCTGACCGTCCTCGAACGCCTCGATCACCGCGGCGCCACCGGCTCGGACCCCGAGACCGGCGACGGCGCCGGGATCCTGCTGCAGATGCCGCACCGCTTCCTCGCGCGCGTCGCCGCCGAAGAGGGCATCGACCTGCCGCCCGCCGGCGACTACGGCATCGGCATGGCCTTCCTCCCACGCGACCCCGCGGCGCGCCTGCGCTGCGAGGAGATCGCCGTGCGCACCGTCGCCGAGGAGGGCCACCGCGCCGTCGGCTGGCGCGACGTCCCCGTCCAGAGCGACGCGATCGGCCCCGTCGCGCGCTCGTCGGAGCCCGTCATCCGCCAGCTGATCGTGGAGCGCCGCCACGGCAAGGGCGAAGCCTTCGAACGCAAGCTGTACGTGATTCGCCGCCGCATCGAGAAGGCCGTCAGCGCCGAGGGGATCGACGACTTCGCGATCGCCAGCCTGTCCTCGAAGACGGTGGTCTACAAGGGCCTCCTGCGCGCGACCCAGGTTCCCGCCTACTTCCCCGACCTGCGCGACCCCGACGTCGAGTCGGCCCTCGCGCTCGTGCATTCGCGCTTCTCGACGAACACGCTCGGCACCTGGGACCTCGCGCACCCCTTCAACCTGATCGCCCACAACGGCGAGATCAACACGGTCCGCGGCAACGCCAACTGGCTCTCGGCGCGCGAGCCGCAGATGCACAGCAGGGCCTTCGGCGGCGACCTCCAGAAGCTCTTCCCGATCACGGAGGAGCGCTGGTCCGACTCGGCCAAACTCGACGCGGTGCTCGAACTGCTCGTGCAGGCCGGCCGGCCGCTCGAGCATGCCCTCGCGATGCTGATCCCGCCCGCCTGGAGTGACACGACGCTCGACATCGACGACGACGTGCGCGCCTTCTACGAGTACCACACCACCCTCGTCGAGCCCTGGGACGGCCCGGCCGCGGTGATCGCCACCGACGGCGACAAGGTCGTCGCCACCCTCGACCGCAACGGCTTGCGCCCCGGACGCTGGCTGCGGACCCGCGACGGCATCTGCGTCCTCGCCTCCGAGGTCGGGGTGCTCGACATCCCCGAGGCCGACGTCGTCGAGACGGGACGGCTCGAGCCGGGCCGGATGCTGATGTTCGACACCGCGTCGGGGCGCGTCGTCGGCGACCACGAGATCAAACGCGTGCTCTCGCGCCAGCGACCCTACCGGCAGTGGCTGGACCGCTACAAGCTGCACCTCGACGATCTGCGCCCCCAGCAGGGATCCCAGCTCGACGACGACGCCCTGCCCCTGCAGCAGAGGATCTTCGGCTACACCCGCGAGGACCTCTCGCTCCTGCTCGCGCCGATGGCGCAGACCGGCGCCGAGCCCGTCGGCTCGATGGGCGACGACACGCCACTGGCTGCGCTGACGAACCGCAACCGCCTCCTGCCCAGCTACTTCAAGCAGCAGTTCGCACAGGTCACGAACCCGCCGGTCGACCCCGAACGCGAGCGGCTCGTGATGAGCCTGCGCGTCGGCGTCGGCGCGATCGGCAACCTGCTCGACGAGACGCCCGAGCACTGCCGGCGCGTCACCACCCTCTCGCCGATCCTCACCAACGGCGAGCTCGAGAAGCTGCGCGCGCTGCGCCGCGAGGGCTTTCGGGCGGCGACGATCAGCACCCTCTACCCGGTCGCCGAGGGCGAGCGCGGCCTCGAGCGCGCGCTCGAGACCGTCTGCCGCGAGGCGGCCCAGCTCGTCTGGGGCGGCACCACCATCGTGATCCTCTCGGACCGCGGGGCCAACCGCGAGCTGGCGCCGATCCCGCCGCTTCTGGCCACCGCCGCCGTCCACTCGCACCTCGTGCGCCAGGGCGCGCGCACGATGTGCGGCCTCGTCGTCGAGTCGGGCGAGCCGCGCGAGACCATGCACATGGCGCTGCTGATCGGCTACGGCGCCGCTGCCGTCAACCCGTACCTCGCCCTCGAGACCCTGCGCGAGCTGCACGCCGAGGGCGAACTCGACGACCTCGACCTCGGCGAGGCGCGCCGGCGCTACATCCAGGCGCTCGGCAAGGGCCTGCTCAAGATCTGCTCGAAGATGGGCATCTCGACGATCCAGAGCTACCGCGGCTCGCAGATCTTCGAGGCCGTCGGCCTCGGCCGCGACCTCGTCGCGCGCTACTTCCCCGGCACGATCTCCCGCGTCGGCGGGCTCGAGCTGCGCGACATCGCCGACGAGATCCGCGAGCGCTACGAGCTCGACGTCGACGACATTCCGGCCGGCGCGCTGCTCGAGGCGGGCGGCGAGTACCAGTTCCGCGAGGGCGCCGAACGCCACGCCTGGCGCCCCGACACCATCGTCAACCTGCAGCGCGCCGTGCGCGACGAGTCCTACGAGAGCTACCGCGCCTTCGCCGACGCCATCGACGCGGGCGCCGACCGGGCGATCGCGCTGCGCGACCTGTTCGAGGTCGTGCCGGCCGGCCCGCCCGTGGCGCTCGACGAGGTCGAGCCGTCGAGCGCGATCGTGCAGCGCTTCGCGACCGGCGCGATGAGCATGGGCTCGATCTCGCGGGAGGCGCACGAGACGCTCGCGATCGCGATGAACCGGATCGGCGGCCGCTCGAACACGGGCGAGGGCGGCGAGGACCTCACGCGCTCCGTGCCCGACGCCAACGGCGACCTGCGCCGCTCCGCGATCAAGCAGGTCGCCTCGGGCCGCTTCGGGGTGACGACCCCCTACCTCGTCGACGCCGACCAGCTGCAGATCAAGATGGCGCAGGGCGCGAAGCCGGGCGAGGGCGGCCAGCTCCCCGGCCACAAGGTCGACGATTACATCGCGCGCCTGCGCCACTCGACGCCGGGCGTCGGGCTGATCAGCCCACCCCCGCACCACGACATCTACTCCATCGAGGACCTCGCACAGCTGATCCACGACCTCAAGTGCGTGAACCCGGCGGCCGACATCTCGGTCAAGCTCGTGGCGGAGGCCGGCGTGGGCACGGTCGCCGCGGGGGTCGCCAAGGCGAAGGCGGAGCACATCGTCATCTCCGGGCACGACGGCGGCACCGGCGCCTCTCCCCTCTCCTCGCTGAAGCACGCGGGGCTGCCGTGGGAGATGGGTCTCGCCGAGGCCCATGAGGTGCTCGTCATGAACGACCTGCGCGCGCAGGTGACGCTGCAGGTCGACGGCGGGCTGCGCACCGGCCGCGACGTCCTCGTCGGCGCGATCCTCGGCGCGGAGGAGTTCGGCTTCTCGACGGCGCCTCTGATCGCAGCGGGCTGCATCATGATGCGCGTCTGCCACCTCAACACGTGCCCCGTCGGCATCGCCACCCAGGATCCCGTCCTGCGCGAGCGCTTCCGCGGCACCCCCGAGCACGTGGTGCGGTACTTCCTCTTCGTCGCCGAGCACCTGCGCGAGCTGATGGCCGAGATCGGCGTACGCACCGTCGATGAGCTGATCGGGCGTCGCGACCTCCTGCGCGAGCGCAGCGGACGTCCCGTCTGGCTCGAGGCCCTCGACCTCGCCCCGATCCTCGCCGATCCGCATCCGGCCGACCAGGCCGCGCCGGTCCGCTCGCGACCCCAGGACCACGCCCTCGACCAGAAGATCGACCCGGCGATCATCGTCGAGGCGGAACCCGCGCTCGCCCGCGGCGAGGCCGTCGTGATCGAGCGCGAGGTGCGCAACGTCGACCGCACCTTCGGGGCGATGCTCGCGGGCGAGGTCGCCCGCCGCGTCGGCCCCGATGGCCTCCCCGACGGCACTATCACCGTGCGCGTGGCCGGCCACGGCGGCCAGTCCTTCGGCGCGTTCGCGATGCCGGGCACCACGATCGAGCTGACCGGCCCCGTCAACGACTATCTCGGCAAGGGCCTGTCCGGCGGTCGTATCGTCGTCCGGGCGGCCGCCGACGCGGGCTACGACGTGTCGAGCTCGACCTACGTCGGCAACGTCGCGCTCTACGGAGCCACCTCGGGCAGCGCGTTCCTGCGTGGCCGGGCCGGCGAGCGGTTCTGCGTCCGCAACTCCGGCGCCACCGCGGTCGTCGAGGGCGTCGGCGACCACGGCTGCGAGTACATGACCGGCGGTGTGACCGTCGTACTCGGCCCGACCGGCCGCAACTTCGCGGCGGGCATGTCGGGCGGGATGGCCTTCGTCCTCGACGTGGACGGCCGCTTCGAGCGCCGCGTGAACCCGGCCAGCGTCTCGCTCGAACCCGTCGACGCCGCCGCGGACCGCGAGCTCCTGAAGGCTCTCCTGGCCGAGCACGCCGAGCGCACCGGCAGCCCCATCGCCGAGCGCCTGCTCGGCGACTGGCCACAGGCCCTCGGGCGCTTCGTGAAGGTGATGCCCGACGACTACGCGCGCGTGCTCGCCGAGCGTGCGGCGAGGGACAGCGAGGCGGCGATCGCCGGTGACTGACCCGAAGGGATTCCTCCAGATCCAGCGCCGCGTCGTGCCGTACCGCCCCGTCGCGGAGCGCGTCGGCGACTACGCGTTCGTGCAGGAGGCCGCGGAGACCGGCCAGGTGCGCGAGCAGGCGCGCCGCTGCATGGGCTGCGGCGTGCCGTTCTGCCACACGGGCTGCCCGCTCGGCAATCTGATCCCCGAGTGGAACGACCTGGTCGAGCGCGACCACTGGCGCGAGGCGATCGACCGCCTGCACGCCACGAACAACTTCCCGGAGTTCACGGGGGCCGTCTGCCCCGCCCCCTGCGAGGAGGCCTGCGTCCTGGCCCTCGAGGAGGAGCCCGTCACAATCAAGCAGGTCGAACTGTCGATCATCGAGCGCGCCTTCGCCGAGGGATGGGTCGTGCCGCAGCCACCGCGCGAGCGCACGGGCCGGCGCGTCGCCGTGGTCGGTTCCGGCCCGGCCGGCCTCGCCTGCGCGCAGGAGCTGGTCCGCGCCGGGTATGGCGTGACCGTCTTCGAGCGCGACGACCGGATCGGTGGCCTCTTGCGCTACGGCATCCCCGACTTCAAGATGGAGAAGCACCTGATCGACCGCCGCGTCGAGCAGATGGAGGCCGAGGGCGTCGAGTTCGCGACGGGCATCAGCGTCGGCTCCGACCTCTCCTTCGACGAGCTCCGCGCCGGCGTCGACGCCGTCGTCCTGGCCACCGGCGCCCAGCGCCACCGCGACCTGCCGCTCCCCGGCCGCGAGCTCGACGGCATCCACTTCGCGATGCCGTACCTCGCACAGCAGAACCGCCGCGTCGCCGGCCTGCCCGTCGACGGCCCCGAGATCACCGCGAAGGGCAAGCGCGTCGCGATCCTCGGCGGCGGTGACACAAGTGCCGACTGCCTCGGCAACGCGCTGCGCGAGGGTGCCGTCGAGGTGCACGAGATCGCCCACGGCCCGACGCCGCCCGGCGGGCGCGAGCCGCTGAAGACGTGGCCCGAGTGGCCGGTCGTGCTGCGCACCTATGCCGCCCACCAGGAGGGCGGCCAGCGCGAGTGGCAGTTCGTGACCGACGGCTTCGAGGGCGCGGGCGGGCGGGTTACGCACCTGATCGGCCACCGCGTCGAGTTCCCCGGCTACGCGGAGACCGGGGTGCGCGAGCCGGTGCCCGCGGAGGGTGGCGAGATGTCGCTCGAGGTCGACCTCGTGCTGCTCGCGATCGGCTTCACCGGCACCGAGGACGATCCCGTCTACGCCCAGGCCGGCACGGCGCTCACCGAGCGCGGCACCGTCGCCGTCGAGGCCTACGCCACCGAGGCCGACGGGGTCTACGCCTGCGGCGACGCCGTCCGCGGCGCCGACCTCGTGGTCACCGCCATCGCCGACGGCCGCCGCTGCGCCGCGGCCGTGCACGCCGCGATCGACGCGTAGCACCCCTCCCGGATCGGCCGCGGCATGGGCTGCGCGCTGCCGCCGCCCGAATCCCATGGTGTTGGCACGATTACGCCACTCGACCCGTTCCCCGGAGGAATCCATGCCCAGTCCCGTCAAGGTCGTCGTCACCGGCGCCGCAGGCCAGATCGGCTACGCGCTCGTCTACCGCATCGCGAGCGGCCAGATGCTCGGACCCGACACCCCCGTGGAGCTGCGCCTGCTCGAGATCCCGCAGGCCCGCGGTGCCCTCGACGGCGTCGCGATGGAGCTCGACGACTGCGCCTTCCCGCTGTTGTCGAACATCGTCTGCACCGACGATCCGAACGAGGCCTTCGACGGCGCGAACGTCGGCCTCCTCGTCGGCGCGCGCCCGCGCACGAAGGGCATGGAGCGCGGCGACCTGCTCGAGGCCAACGGCGCCATCTTCACGGTGCAGGGCAAGGCGATCAACGATCACGCCGCGGATGACATCAAGGTCCTCGTGGTCGGCAACCCGGCGAACACGAACGCCCTGATCGCGATGCACTCGGCGCCCGACGTCCCGAACGAGCGGTTCACGGCGATGATGCGCCTCGACCACAACCGCGCCAAGACGCAGGTCGCGCAGAAGACGGGCGCCACCGTCGCCGACGTGACCAACATGACCATCTGGGGCAACCACTCGGCCACCCAGTACCCCGACGTCGTACACGCGAAGGTCAAGGGCCAGAGCGCGTGGGACGCGATCGGCGACGAGGCCTGGGTCGCGGACACCTTCATCCCGACCGTGCAGAAGCGCGGCGCCGCGATCATCGAGGCGCGTGGCGCCTCCTCGGCGGCCTCCGCCGCGAACGCCGCCATCGACCACGTGCGCGACTGGGTGCTCGGCACGCCCGATGGCGACTGGGTCTCGATGGGCGTCGTCACGTCGGGTCAGTACGGCTTCGCCGAGGGCATCATCTGCGGTCTGCCGTGCACCGCGAAGAACGGCGAGTGGAGCGTCGTCGAGGGCATCGAGCTCGACGCCTTCTCGAAGCCGCGCGCCGAGGCGAGCGTCGCCGAGCTGTGCGAGGAGAAGGACGCGGTCAAGGAGCTCGGCCTGATCTAGCGCGATGCGCATGACGGTCGGGGGGGG
>JBMTER010000072.1:0-7990 GCA_049433345.1 Gaiellales bacterium
AGACACTGGAGGAGGAGGGCGTGATCGTCGAGGACGGGCCGGGGGGGCCCCGCGGGCGCCCGCGGCCCCCGACGCGGCCACGTCCTCGGCGGCGCCCGCGCCGACCCCGTCGTCCGAGCTGGAGGAGGTCGCCCCGTGACGGACCTTGGCCTGCCCCCCCTCGTCGTCGGCGCACTGACGATCGTCGCCCTCGTCGGCCTCGCCTGGCTCGCGCTCACCCGCACCGTGCTCGGACGCGGGCTCGCGGTGCCGCTGCGCGCGATGCTCGTGCGACCCGAGACCGCCCAGTACCCCGAGGCCCCCCGTGAGGTCGCGCCCCGGTTCCACGGCCGCCACCAGCTCAACCGCTACGAGGACGGCCTCGAGAAGTGCATCGGCTGCGAGCTGTGCGCCTGGGCGTGCCCGGCGGACGCGATCTGGGTGCAGGGTGCCGACAACACCACCGAGGCCCGCTACTCGCCGGGAGAGCGCTACGCCGTCGACTACCAGATCAACTACAACCGCTGCATCCTGTGCGGCCTGTGCATCGAGGCCTGCCCGACGCGGGCCCTCACGATGACGCACGACTACGAGATCGCCGATGGCGCACGCGAGGGTCTGATCTGGACCAAGGACATGCTCCTCATCGACGTGCCGGTCGACGGTTACGACACGCCGCACACCGACCGCGAGGTCCGCGAGCGGGGCCTCAACTACTACGGGGGGCTGGCCGTCACGCCGCCGTCGCGCAAGGGTGACGACGTCGCGCCGGCCACGTCCGCGCCGCTGCGCCTGGCCTCGCAGGTCGTGCCGCCCGGCTCCCGGCCGGCGGCGGGGGCGGCGGCCGCCGGCGCGGGCTCCGGGGGGGGCGCGGGGGGTCTCGCGTGACCCCGCTCGTCGCTCAGACGCTCTCGCTCTCCGACCCGGAGACCGTGCTGTTCGTGGTCCTCGGCGCGGTCGCGCTCGGCTCGGCCATCGCCGTCATCACCCTGCGCAACATCGTCCACGGCGCGCTGCTGCTCGTCGTGCACTTCCTGGCCATCGCGGGCCTGTACCTGGCGCTGCAGTCCTCGTTCCTGGCGATCATCCAGGTCATGGTCTACGCCGGCGCGATCATGGTGCTGTTCCTGTTCGTGCTGATGCTGCTCGGCGTCGACCGCGACGACCTCCTGGTCCCCGGCGGACTGCGGACGCCGCTGGCGGCCGCGGCCGTCGGGCTGCTGCTCGCCGGGGCGATCTCGGCGGCCTACGTCGGCCCCTACACCGCCCCCGCCTCGGTCTGCGGCTCGGACGCCGTCGCCGTCGGCGCGGAGCAGGCCTGCGTCGGGCTCGACGCGGTGGTCGCCGACGAGGTCGGCCGCGCGGTGGGCGAGGCGCCGCGCCCGCCGACGACGTGACCGATGCGGCCGGGGACGGCTCCGGCGAGTCGGTCGCCGCCGCGGCCGGCGAGGGCCAGGGGGAGGGCTGAACATGGCGATCGGCCACTACCTCATCCTGTCGGGCCTGATCTTCGCGATCGGCCTGGTCGGCGTGCTCGTGCGGCGCAACGCCCTCGTGGTGTTCATGTCCATCGAGCTGATGCTGAACGCCGTGAACCTGACGCTGGCCGCGGCTGCCCGCGCGTGGGGTGGCCCCGACGGGCAGGTCTTCGTCTTCTTCGTGATCGTGGTGGCGGCCGCCGAGGTCGTCGTCGGGCTCGCGATGCTCGTGAACCTCCACTTCCGGCGCGGGACGCTCGACGTCGACGTGCCGAGCCTCCTGAGGGCCTGACGTGATCCTCGCCGCAGAGAGCGCAGTGACCGTGAACGCCGTGGTCGAGACGACCACCGGCGCCATCGGTCTGGCGTGGCTCATCCCCGTCGTGCCGCTGGCCGGCTTCCTCGCCGTCCTCGCCCTCGCCCGGACGCTCAAGGAGCGCGCCGCCTGGGTCGCCATGGCCGCGGCCGGGGTGAGCCTGGTCCTGTCCGCCGGCGTGCTGCGCGACGTGCTGGCGATCCCGGCCACGCACCTGCGGCCGATGCCGGACTGGATCGTCGCCGGCGACCTCGCCGTGTCGTTCGACCTGCTCGTCGACCAGCTCACGGCGGTGATGCTGCTCGTCGTGACGGGAGTCGGCTTCCTCGTGCACGTGTACTCCGTCGGGTACATGCACGGCGACGAGCGGTACCCGCGCTTCTTCGCCTACCTGAACCTGTTCCTCGCCTCGATGCTCGTCCTGGTCCTCGGGGGGAGCCTCCTCACGCTGTTCCTGGGCTGGGAGCTGGTCGGCCTGTCGAGCTACCTTCTGATCGGGTTCTGGTTCGAGCGCGCCGAGTACGCGAGCGCCGCCAAGAAGGCGTTCATCACCAACCGCGTCGGTGACGTGTCGTTCATGGTCGCCATGTTCGTCGCGTTCACGACCCTCGGGACCCTGGACCTGGTGGGGGTCATCGGCGCCGCGGGCGAGCTGTCCGACGCGACCGCGTTCACGCTCGTCCTGCTGCTGCTCGGCGGTGCGGCCGCGAAGTCCGCGCAGATCCCACTCTACGTCTGGCTCCCCGACGCCATGGCGGGCCCGACCCCGGTGTCGGCGCTCATCCACGCGGCGACCATGGTCACCGCGGGGGTCTACCTCACCGTGCGGCTCTCGCCGGTCCTCGTCCAGTCGGTGCCGGCGATGTCGGTCATCGCCGGGATCGGTGCGGCCACCGCGCTGCTCGCCGCCCTCATCGCGATCCGCCAGGACGACATCAAGAGGATCCTCGCGTACTCCACGGTCTCGCAGCTCGGCTACATGTTCGTCGGGGTCGGGGTCGGCGCCTTCCGCGAGGGGATCTTCCACCTCGTGACGCACGCCTTCTTCAAGGGCCTGCTGTTCCTGGCCGCGGGCTCCGTCATGCACGCGATGGCGAACCGCACCGACGTGTGGGCGATGGGGGGCCTCAGGCGCGCCATGCCGATCACGTTCTGGACGTCGGCGGTCGCCTGGCTCGCGATCAGCGGCGTGCCGCCGTTCGCCGGGTTCTTCTCCAAGGACCAGATCCTGACCGAGGCCTACGTCCACGGCTACGGCCTCGTCTGGGCCATCGGTCTGCTGACCGCGGTCCTGACGGCCTTCTACATGTCGCGCTGGTTCTTCCTCGTGTTCCTGGGTGCGCCCCGGTACGGCCACGACGTCCACCCCCACGAGTCGCCGCGGTCGATGACGGCGCCGCTCGTCGTGCTCGGGGTCGCCTCCGCGGTCGGCGGGCTGCTGCTGAACCCGGTGCACGACGGACCGTTCCTGCGCTTCCTGGCGCCGGCGGTCGCGCCGGTCAAGGACCTGGGCTACGCGCCCGTCGGCGGGCTCACCGAGCCGGCCCTCATCGTCATCTCGATCGTGGCGGCGGCCCTTGGCATCGGACTCGCGTACGTCGCGTACCTGCGGCGGGACCTCGCGCTCGGACGGCTGGCCGACCCGGTCCGCGGCCCGATCGCCGAGGCGATGGAGCGCAGGTTCCTCGTCGACGAGGCCTACGACGCGGTGTTCGTCGGCTGGGGCGGGCGGCTGGCGCGTGGGCTCGCCTGGTTCGACCAGCGGGTCGTCGACGGTGCGGTCCGGGGGGTCGCGGGCGCGACGCTCCTGGTCGGGGACCGCGTCAGGCGCTCGCAGACGGGACGGGTCCGCGGCTACGTCGGGGTGCTCGCGGCCGGCACGCTCGTGCTGGTCGCCGCCCTCCTAATCCGGGTGGGCTGACGCGATGGGACCCCTGACCCTCACCATCCTGCTGCCGCTGGCCGGGGCGCTCGCCCTGGTCGTGGCGCCCCCGCGGTCGGCCCGGACCGTCAAGCTCGTGGGCCTGGTGGCCTCGCTCGCTGCGTTCGGCGCCTCGCTCGTCCTGCTCGCGCGCTTCGACCGCGCCGATGCGGGCCTGCAGCTGGCCGAGTCGGTGACGTGGATCCCGGCCATCGGGGCCGAGCTGTCGGTCGCCGTGGACGGGGTGGCCCTCGTCCTCGTCCTGCTGACGACGTTCCTGACACCGCTGATCCTCCTCGCGTCGTGGGACACCATCGAGGACCGGGTCGTCGGGTACGTGTCCGCGTTCCTCGTCCTCGAGACGCTGGTGCTCGGCGTCTTCGCGGCGACCGACCTCCTCCTCTTCTACCTGCTGTTCGAGGTCTCGCTCGTCCCGATGTACCTGATCATCGGGATCTGGGGCGGGGCCGAGCGGCGCCGCGCCGCCGTCAAGTTCTTCCTCTACACGCTCGCCGGCGGCCTGGCGATGCTCGTCGCGATCCTGTACCTGCGCGTCCAGGCCGGGTCGTTCGCCTACGAGGCCATGCGCGCGGTCGAGCTGTCCGCGACCGAGCAGGGCTGGCTCTTCGCCGCCTTCGTGCTGGCCTTCGCGGTCAAGGTGCCGCTGTTCCCGGTCCACACGTGGCTGCCCGACGCGCACACCGAGGCGCCGACCGGCGGCTCGGTGTTCCTGGCCGGCGTGCTGCTGAAGATGGGGACCTTCGGCCTCCTGCGCTACGCGCTGCCGCTGTTCCCCGCGGCCGCGGTCGAGGCCGCACCGGTGCTGCTTGGCCTCGCGGTCGTCGGCATCCTCTACGGCGCGATCGTCGCGCTGATGCAGCGCGACATCATGCGGCTGATCGCCTACTCGTCCGTGAGCCACATGGGCTTCGTGGTCCTGGGCACGTTCGCGCTCGACCCGACGGCGACCTCCGCGGCGGTCGTGCAGATGGTGAACCACGGCCTGTCCACCGGCGCGCTGTTCCTGCTGATCGGCTTCCTCTACGAGCGGCGCCACACGCGCGCCATCGCCGACTTCGGCGGCCTCGCGCGCCAGGTCCCCGTGATGGCCGGGCTCTGGCTCGTCGTCGCGATGTCGTCGCTGGCCCTGCCGGGCCTGAACGGCTTCGTCGGCGAGTTCCCGATCCTGCTCGGCACCTACGCCGCCGCCCCGACCGCCGCCGTGCTGGCCGCGTTCGGTGCCGTCCTGGCGGCCCTCTACCTGCTGTGGTCGTACCAGCGCATCTTCCACGGGCCGCTCGAGGGCGAGGCCAACCGCACCACGACCGACCTGACGCGCCGCGAGGTCGGGATCCTCGTCCCGCTCGTCGCGCTCATCGTCGTCATCGGCGTGCAGCCACGCCCGCTCTACGACCTCGTCCAGCCGTCGGTCGACCGGGTGCTCGCCGAGGTCCGTGACGGCGCCGTGATCCCCATCGAGCCCGCCGGGACCGTCCCCGGCGCGGAGGGCTGAGCCGTGCCGATCCTCCTCGCGCAGGCCGCGACCCCCGTGGCGTCCGGATGGGGGGCGCTGGCCCCCGAGCTCGTGGTCACCGGGGTCGCCCTGACCCTGCTGCTGCTGTCGGCGGCCCGCACCCGCCCCTTGGTGGTCATGGCCCCCGTCGGGGTCGCCTCCGTCGGCGCGGGCTACCTGCTGCTGTCCACCGGCACCGTCGTCGAGGGCGCCGCGCTGGTCCTGCTGGGCCTGGTGGCGCCGGCGCTCGTCGTGGTGCTGCCGGGTCGCCCGGACCTCGTGCGGACCTGGGCGTCCGGCGCGGGCCTGGTCGTCGCGCTGCTGCTCACCGGGTGGGCGCACCTCCTCGCGCGGGGCGCCGACGGGACCACCATCGTGCCGACCGTCGCGCTCGGCGGGGCCTTCGCCGTCGATGGCATCACGCTCGTCACCCGCCTGACCGTCTACACGAGCGCGCTGATCGTGCTCGCCCTCGGGCACGGCTACCTGCGCGACCGCGCCCTGGCGCGCGTCGACCTCGAACCCGTGCTGCTCCTCAGCGTCGTCGGCATGGCGGTCCTCGGCGGTGCGAACGACCTCATCACGGTGTTCATCGCCCTCGAGCTGCTGTCCATCGCGCTGTACGTCCTGGCGGGGTGGGCGCGGCGCGACCGGCGCTCGCAGGAGGCCGCGCTCAAGTACCTGGTCCTGGGCGCGGTCGCCTCCGCCGTGCTTCTCTACGGCATGGCGCTGACGTACCTGGCGACGGGGAGCCTGGACCTGCCGGCCATCGGCCAGGCCATCGGGTCGGTCCTGGTCCCGCGCGGCGTCGTCGGCCTGGCCATCGCGTTCACCGTGGTGGGCCTGGGCTTCAAGGTCGCGCTCGTGCCGTTCCACCTCTGGACGCCGGACGTCTACCAGGGCGCACCGACGAACGTGACCGCCTTCATGGCCGCAGCGACCAAGGCCGCCGGGTTCGCGGCGGCGCTGCGCCTCCTGGTCGTGGCGTTCGGTCCGTTCGGGGCGGCGTGGGCGCCCGTGCTGGCGGTCCTCGCGGCGGTCTCGATGCTCTACGGCGCCTGGGGCGCGCTCGTGCAGCAGGACGTGAAGCGGATCCTGGCCTACTCGTCGATCACGCACGCGGGCTACGCGGCCATCGCGATCGTCGCGCGCTCCGACGCGGGCGTGTCGGCGCTCCTGTGGTACCTGCTGACCTACGCGGTCGCCACGCTCGGCGCGTTCGGCGCCGTCATCGCCGTCGAGCGCCGCCGCCGCGGCGAGGTGACGCTGCTGGACCTGCGTGGCCTGGGCCGGACGTCGCCGATGCTCGCAGGTCTGCTCGCGCTGTCGCTGCTCTCGCTCGCCGGGATCCCGGCGACGGCCGGCTTCCTCGGCAAGCTGACCGTCTTCCAGGCCGGCATCGCCGCCGGCTGGACGTGGCTGGTCGTGGTCGGCGTCGTCTCGAGCGTCATCGCCGCCGGCTTCTACCTGCGCATCGTCGGCGTGCTGTTCCTCGAGGAGGCGGACCCGGCGCGCGGAGTGCCGGTGCTGACCGGTGGGCTGGCCGCGGGACTGTCGGTCGCCGGCTTCCTCGTCCTCTTCCTCGGCCTGCAGCCCCAGCTGCTGCTCGAGCTCGCGGGCGCCGCGGCATCGATCTGGCGATGAGCGGCCCGCGGTCGGCGCGCCTCGCCATCCCCGCGCCGGTCCTCGACGAGCTCGAGGCCCACGGGCTCCCGGTCAGCGCGACCCTCGCCGCGGTCGAGGAGCGGCTCGGAACCCAGGTCGCCTCGAGCCAGGCCTTCGTCGACCAGGCGGCCCGCTACCTGATCGACGCCGGCGGCAAGCGCTTCCGCCCGCTCCTGGTCGCGCTCACCGGTCACCTCGGGGACCCGACGCGGCCCGAGCTCGTCGACGCGGGCGTCATCGTCGAGCTCGTGCCCCTGGCGACGCTCTACCCCGACGACGTCATCGCCGAGGCGACCGCGCGCCGCGGCGCGCCGTCGGCGAACGCGCGCTGGGACAACACGGTCGCGATCCTGACCGGCGACTACCTGTTCGCCCGCGCCTCCGACCTGTCGGCGCAGCTGGGCGTCGAGGTGACGCGCATCATGGCGTCGACGCTCGCGCGCCTGTGCGAGGGGCAGATCGCGGAGGTCCAGGGCTCGGTCGGGGCGCTGCCGCCCGAGGTGCCGCGCCTGACCCCGAGCCGCGACCATTACCTCGAGGTCATCGCCGGCAAGACCGCCTCGCTCATCGAGACCTCGTGCCGGTACGGCGCGATCGGGCCGGCATCGGGGCGGCCGCCGCCTACGGCTTCGAGGTCGGGATGGCCTTCCAGCTCTCGGACGACCTCGTCGACGTCACGTCGAGCGCCGCCGACTCGGGCAAGACCCCCGGCACGGACCTGCGCGAGGGCGTGCACACGCTCCCGGTCCTCCTCGCCCTCGAGGACGACCCGGACGGCGAGCTCGCGGCCCTGCTCGCCGCCCCACTCGGCGACGGCGAGGTCGACCGTGCGCTCGCGCTCCTGCGCGCCGGGGACGCGATCGACCGCGCCCGTGACGAGGCGCGGCTGCGGGTCCGCGCGGCCATCGACCACCTCGCCCCGTTCGGTGACCGGCCGGTCGCGACCGCGCTGACGCGGCTCGCCGAGTACGCGGTCGACCGCATCGGCTGACCGGCCCATGGCGGAGGCGTCGGGCACGCGTCGGGACCTCGCCGCGCTCGTCGGTCCCGGATGGCCCGAGGTCCTCGCGCCCGTCGCCGAACGCATCGCCGCGCTCGGGGATCGGCTCCCCGGCGAG
>JBMTER010000073.1:0-7851 GCA_049433345.1 Gaiellales bacterium
AGGCGACCGCCCAGCGCGGTGACCGCGGCGTGGTCGTACGGCGGCGAGACCTCGACGAGGTCCATCGCGCAGAGGTCGAGCGACGAGGCGACGGCCAGCACCGCGCGCTTCAGCTCGCGCGTGGTCAGGCCACCCGGCTCGGGGGTGCCCGTGCCGGGCGCATAGGCCGGATCGAGGACGTCGATGTCGACCGTCAGGTAGGTGCGCGGAGCGCGTTCGGCCGCGAACGCGACCGCCTCCGCGACGACCGCCGGCAGGCCGCGCTCGTCGACCTCGTCCATCGTCGCCCAGCGCATGCCGTGCGCGCGCATCCAGTCGAACTCGGGGGGCGTCGGCCAGGTCCCGCGCAGGCCGATCTGGAAGATCCGCGAGCCGTCGAGCTCGCCGCGCTCGATCGCGGCCCGGAACGGCGTGCCGTGCGGCGGCTCGCCCGACGCCGGATCGCCCGTGTCCGCGTGCGTGTCGAAGTGGATCACGGAGTAGCCGTCCGACCCGTACTGCGCGTGCAGGGCCCGCAGCATGGCGTGCGACAGCGAGTGGTCGCCGCCGATCACGATCGGCAGCGTGCCGGCGCCGAGGGCGAACCCGACGGCCTCCGCGAGCAGGTCGTGCGCGAGCGGGATGTTGCCCGCCTGGACGTCGATGTCACCCCAGTCGACGATGGCGAGCTCGGCCAGCGGGTCGATCCCGGCGTGCACGCTCGGCCGTTCCCCCATCGCGTTGACGTCCTCGCCCTCGCGGACCGCCTGCGGGCCGAAGCGCGTGCCCGGCCGGTACGAGACGGCCTCGTCGAACGGGGCGCCGAGCACCACGACGTCGGCCGCGGCGACCTCGTCGCGGCTCGTCGCCGGTGGCACGCCGCAGTAGGTGCGGAGGATCCCGAAGTAGGCGCCGTAGGCGCCCTGGACGGGGTCGCGCGGCGTGCTCATCCCTCCGCGATCTCCCAGTCGTTCTGGACCTCGGCGGTGGTCGAGGCGGAGATGAAGCAGTCGCGCTCGGCCTTGCCGATCAGCTCGCGGGCGCGTTCGGCCTGGCCGGCCGCCACGGTCACCTGCGGGCGCTGGTGCACGTGCACGAAGGCGTAGCGGCCGTCCTCGACGCGGCGCATCACGGTGCCGCCGATCGACGCCGCGTAGCCCGTCACCTCGACGCCCTTGTGCTCGGCGTGCGCGAGGAACGAGATCATCGTGCAGGACGCGAGGCCCGCGAGGAACAGCTGCTCGGGGCTCCAGCGTCCCGGCTCGCCCATCGGGAAGTCGCTCGGCGGACCCGACAGGATCGTCGGCAGCTCGCCGCTGGTGAGGGTGGAGGCACGGCGCCCGTCCCAGGCGACGTCGACCTCGTACTGGAATTGCTTGGAGTTCTGCACGGTCGGCATCGTACCCGCAGGCCGGGGAGCGCCGCCCCCCGAAATGGACTGTGCAAGGGTTCCCCCCACGGCGGGAACCGCCGCGCGCACCGAACGGGCTGGCCTACCATCCCGCCGACCCGCCCCTCGCCCGGGAGACCGACGTGGAAGCCTCGAACACCGACAACGAGACCGAGACCGAGCCGGCCGCCGAGGCCGTCGAGGAGCAGGAGGCGCCCGTCGCCGAGGAGGCGCCGGCCGTCGAGGCCGAGGTGCCCGCCGAGGAGCCGGCCGTCGAGGACGCGCCCGTCGCCACGGCCGACGAGGACGAGTCCGAGCCCGAGCCGATGGACGCCGAGACCGAGGCGGTCATCGCCGCCGAGTTCGAGGGCGAGGCCGGCGAGGAGTACGAGGCGGAGGCCGCGGAGGCCGCGGTCGCCGTCGCCACCGGCCCCGTGGTGGCGCGCGTCTACATCTGCAAGCACGGCCATCGCACCGTCTCGCTGTGGTCGACTCCGGAGACCTGCCTGCGGCGGGTCAAGGGCCACGTCTGCGGCGAGGGCCTCGTCGCCCTCGCGGACGCACCGCCGGACGCCAAGGAGAAGATGCTGAACCCGCTGAAGGCCTCGAAGAAGGCCGCGAAGAAGTCGTAATGGCCGGCGTCAGCCCCACCACCGACCCCCGCTCGTACACCTGGCTCGATCCCGTGAGCGACGAGGAGGCGGGCCGGATCGTGTTCTCGCCAGCCGGCGAGATGCTCGACGACGGCGACTGGTACCTCGACGCCACGAGCCCGAAGCGCGGCCCCGTGCTCGCGCTCGAGGGCGAGTTCGTGCCGCGCCAAGGCATGTACATCCGGCGCTCCAAGGTCGGCGAGGAGCTGTGGGGTCGCCTCACGCTCGCCGCCTCCGGCAAGCTCTAGCCCGCCTGCGCGGATCGTTCCCGTCGGCGCGATTGGGCCGCCGGCCGCTTCCCTGCGATTCGTTCGCTGATCCCCCGATCAGGAGCGCCCCCCGCCGATGAGCACCACCGAGGTCCCGAGTCAGATGCGTACGGCCGACGTCGTCGCCGCCACCGACCTGACGAAGGTCTACGGCGAGGGCGAGTCGGAGGTGCGCGCGCTCGACGGCGTGACGATCGGCTTCCCGCACGGCCAGCTGGCCGCCGTGATGGGACCGTCGGGCTCCGGCAAGTCGACCCTGATGCACATCCTCGCCGGGCTCGACCAGCCGACCTCGGGCAGCGTCGTCGTCGACGGCACGGAGCTCGCCGGCCTCAACGACCAGAAGCTGACGCTGCTGCGCCGCGAGAAGATCGGCTTCGTCTTCCAGTTCTTCAACCTGCTGCCGATGCTCACGGCCCGCGAGAACATCGAGTTGCCGATGCGCATCGCCGGCGCGTCGCCCGACCCGGCCTGGCAGGAGACGCTGATCGACGCCATCGGCCTCGGCGACCGCCTCTCGCACCGCCCCTCCGAGCTGTCGGGCGGCCAGCAGCAGCGCGTCGCCGTCGCCCGCGCGCTGCTCTCGCGCCCCGCGGTCGTGTTCGGCGACGAGCCGACCGGCAACCTCGACTCGAAGACGGGCGCCGAGGTGCTGCAGCTCCTGCGCCGCGCCGTCGACGAGTTCGGGCAGACGGTGATCATGGTCACGCACGATGCGAGCGCCGCCTCGATCGCCGACCGCGTCGTGTTCCTCCGCGACGGCAAGGTCGTGCGCGACTCGGGCCGGATGTCGGCGTCCGAGATCCTCGACACCATCAAGACGCTGGAGTAGGGGGATGCTGCGGCTCGTCCTGCGCGGCCTCGCGACCCGCAAGCTGCGCTCCGCGCTGACCGCGATCGCGATCCTGCTCGGGGTCACCATGATCTCGGGCACGTTCGTCCTGACGGACCAGATCGACCGCGCCTTCGTGCAGATCTTCGCGCAGGCCAACTCCAAGATCGACGTCGTCGTGAAGGACAAGCCGCCGTTCGAGGACCAGCAGACCGAGGTCTACCTCGACGCGGACGTCGTCGACGACGTGCGCCGGCGCGGCGTCACCATTCCGATCATCCCGGGCATCCGGGTCGACGGGGTCGCCGTCGCCGAGCCGTTCCTGCAGGTGCAGGGCTACCTCGTCGCCGACGGCGAGCAGCTCGTCAGCCAGGGCGGCGCCCCGAACTTCGTGTTCTCGAGCCTGCCGCAGGAGATGAACCCGTACACGCCGATCGAGGGGCGCCTGCCGGAGGCCTCCGGCGAGGTCGCCGTGGCCAAGGAGATCGCCGAGCAGGGCGCCCTCGATGTCGGCCAGGCCGTGCAGCTCGCGACGCAGGCCGGCTCGCAGGACGTGACGGTCGTCGGCATCCTCCAGTTCGGCGATGGCACCACGTCCCTGGGCGGGTCGACGTCGGTGATCGCCCCGCTCGCCGACGTGCAGGCGTGGTGGTCGCTCGACGGCAAGGCGAGCTACATCTACGCCAAGAGCGCCGACGGCGTCTCCGAGGACGAGCTCGCGGATCGCGTGCGCACGGCCCTCGACGATCCGGGCCTGGTCGTGCAGACGGCGGCCGAGGACTCGGCCGAGCAGGCCAGCGAGCTGAACGCCCTGATCGGGCGCCTGATCCGCTTCGCCCTGCTCGGCTTCGCCGGCGTCGCCGTCCTCGTCGGGGCGTTCATCATCTTCAACACCTTCTCGATCACGGTCGCCCAGCGCACCCGCGAGTTCGCGATGCTGCGCACGATCGGCGCGAGTCGGCGCCAGATCCTCGGGACCGTCGTCGGGGAGGCGTTCGTGATCGCGCTCGCCGCCACCCTCGGCGGCCTCGTCTGCGGGCTCGGCTTCGCGTGGGGCCTCAACCGCGTGTTCGAGCTGGTCGGCTTCGGCCTGCCCGCGACGGGCCTGCGGATGCCGTGGCAGACCGTCGTCGTGTGCCTCGTGGTCGGCATCGGCGTGACCGTGCTGGCGGCGATCGGGCCGGCGCTCCGCGCCACCCGCATCGCGCCCGTCAGCGCGCTGCGCGAGGGCGCCGCGCCGCCGCGCGGGCGCCTCGCCCGGCTGACTCCCGTGATCGCCGTCCTGATCGGCGTCCTCGGCGGGGCGGCGCTCGTCGCCGGCCTGACCCAGGACATCGCGACGGCGCAGCGCCTCGCGACGCTCGCCGCCGGCGCGATCGCGATCTTCATCGCCGTGGCCATCCTGTCGCGCTACATCGTGCGCCCCGTCGTGCACGCCGCCGCGCCGCCGATCACGACCGTGGCCGGCGGCGTCGGCCGCCTCGCCGCCGAGAACACGGGCCGCAACCAGTCCCGCACCGCCGTCACCGCCGCCGCGCTGATGATCGGCATCGGCCTCGTCGTGTTCGTGACGATCTTCGTCGGCGGCCTGCGCGAGGCGTTCACGGGCGCGATCGACGACTCGCTCGAGTCCGAGCTGATCGTGACCGCGCAGGGCTTCGGCAGCCCCCTGCCCGCCGAGGTGCTGCCCGCGGTGCGCGCCGTCGACGGCGTCGCCGTGGCCTCGCCGGTCGGCGGCACGCCCGTCCAGATCGGGCAGGGCACGTTCGCGCTGATCGGCGTCGACCCGACCGACATCGACCAGGTCTACTCGTTCGACTGGGAGTCCGGCGACGACGCCCTGATCGCGGGACTCGGCGCGGACGGCGCCGTCGTCGAGGCGAACGTCGCCTCCGACCTCGGCGTGGGGGTGGGCGACACGATCGACGTCGTCTCCATCAACGGCGCGGCGTCGACCTTCGAGGTGCGCGGCCTGTACGCCGACGAGCAGTTCCTGAACGGCGTCACCGTCACCCAGGAGGCGCTCGGGCCGCTGCTCCAGTCGAACGCGACCGGCATCAACACGCTGTTCGTGAAGGAGGCCGAGGGTGCCGACTCCGCCGCGGTCCAGGCCGCCGTCGAGACGGCGCTCGCGCCCTTCCCGACCGCGCAGGTGCAGTCGAACGCGGAGATCAAGGAGCAGATCGAGTCGGGTGTCAACCAGCTGCTCGTGATCTTCTACGCGCTGCTCGCGCTGAGCGTGATCATCTCGCTGTTCGGCATCGTCAACACGCTCGTCCTGTCGATCTTCGAGCGCACGCGCGAGATCGGCATGCTGCGCGCCGTCGGCACGACGCGCCGGCAGCTGCGCCGCATGATCCGCTGGGAGTCCGTGATCACCTCCATCATCGGCGGCGTCCTCGGCGTCCTGATCGGGATCCTGTTCGGCTGGGTCACGGCGCAGGGCCTCGAGGCCGAGGGGATCGTGTTCATCCTGCCGATCGGCACCCTGCTGCTCTTCCTCGCGCTGTCGATCGTGGCCGGCATCGTGGCGGCGATCCTGCCCGCACGCCGCGCCGCGAAGCTCGACGTGCTCGAGGCGCTGCAGTACGAGTAGCCCGGATCACGGATGATGTGCCGCGCATGGGCACCATCCTCGTCACCGGCGCGACCGGCTTCCTCGGCCAGGCCCTCGTCCCCTTGATCGCCGCGCGCGGCGACACGGTGCGGGTCCTGGAGCGCCGTCCGGGCTCCGCGCCCGCCGCCCCCGGGGTGGAGCGCGCGACCGGCGACGTGACCGACCCCGACTCGCTCGCCGCCGCCATGGCCGGCGCCGACCGGGTGATCCACATGGCCGGCCTCGTCTCGCACGCCGAGCGCGACCGCGAGCGCCTCATGCGCGTCAACGTCGGCGGCACCGAGCACGTGCTGGCCGCCGCACGCGCGGCCGGCGCGGGCCGCGTCGTCCACGTCTCGTCGATCGCGGCCGTCGGCACGACGCCCGACCCGTCGCACCTCCTCGACGAGGAGTCGCCCTACTCGGCCCAGGCCGCCTCCTACCCGTACTCGCTGTCGAAGCGGCTCGGCGAGCAGGCGGCGCTGGCCGCCGCCGCCCAGGGCCAGGACGTCGTGGTGGCCAACCCGGGCCACGTCCTCGGCCGCGGCGACGTCAACGGCATCTCCACCTCCCACATCCGCAAGATCATGACCGGCGCGCGGCGCCTGCCCCTGCCGGGCGGCATCACCTCCGGCGCCGGCGGCGGCGGCGCCGACGGCATCCTGCGCGTCCTCGACCGGGGTGAGAGCGGCCGGCGCTACATCCTCGGCGCCGCGGACGGCCACCTGTCGCACGCCGAGCTGGCCCGCCGGGTGCTCGCGCTCAACGGCACGCCGCGCCGGATGATCCCGCTTCCCGGCGGACCGACCGCCGTCGCGGGGCGGCTCGCCCAGCGCATCGGCATCCCGCTGCCCGTCGAGGCGACCGAACTCGACTCGGCCCGCCACTGGTGGTTCTGCTCGTCGGAGCGGGCGATGGCCGAACTCGGCTACGCGCCGCGGCCGATCGACGAGGCGCTGCGGGCGACCGTCGAGTGGTACCGCGAACGCGGCGACGCCTGACGTGCCGGGTCCCGAGATCGCGCTGCTCTGGGTCGCGTCGTTCGCGATCGGCATCGCCTGGCAATGGCGCTCGCCGCGGACCGCGGCCCCGTGGAACAAGCGGATCTTCAACTTCTACTTCCACTTCTTCGCGCCGGTGGTGGTGCTGTTCGCGTACACCGTGGTGCCCGCCGACGCCGCCACGTTGTTCGGCCTCGGCGCCGTCATCGCCGCCTCGTGGATCGTGCTCGGCCTCGGCCTCGCCTACGCGCGCGCGGCGGCCAGAAGCCGCGGCGAGCAGGGCGCGCTCGCGCTCGGCTGCGGCTTCACCAACACGGTCACCCTCGGCTACCCCGTGGTCAGCGCGGTCTTCGGGCCGGCCGGCCTCGCGCTGCAGGTCCTGTTCGCGCAGTTCATGTACCTGATCCCGATCGTGTCCGTGTCGACGACGATCGCCGCCCACTTCGGCAACGGCACCCGCCCGCGCAGCTGGCGCGGCATCCTGCGCCAGCTCGTCAACGTGCCGCTGATCTTCGCCGGCATCGCGGTCGCGATCCGCGTCGCCGGCTTCGACATCGAGCCGTACGTGGCCGCGCCGACCAACTGGGTCGTGTTCCTGATGGGGCCGATCGGGTTCCTCGAGCTCGGGCTCGCCCTGCCGCTCGAGCGCGTCTCGCACGATCTCGCCGACCTCTGGCGGGCCGCCGTGCCGATCCTGATGCGGCTCGGCATCGCCCCGGGCGTCCTGTTCGCGATCCACCTCGTCACCGGCATCCACGTGCCCGGCGTCTACTACCTGTCGATCGCGATGCCCGCGGCCTTCCACACGCTGATCCTCGCCCGCGTCTACGGGCTGCCCGGGCAGATGATGCGCCTGATCGTGGTCATCTCGACGGTGATCATGGTGTCGGCGATCGTGGTCGGGCTGGCGGTCTTCGACTAGGCCGGCGGCGGCGCGAAGAACGACTCCGGCAGCTGCCGCAGCGTCGCGCCGCAGTCGGTGCTGCCCTTGCCCTTCGGCTTCTTGCCCTTCGGCTTCTTGCGGTAGGCGGGCCCGATCATCGCCGCCTGGTCGCGCAGCGCCTCGGCCTGCTCGGCGGAGAAGCCGGTACCCCACTTCATCGTCTTCGGGTTGTAGTCGGGGGCGCCGAA
>JBMTER010000074.1:0-7836 GCA_049433345.1 Gaiellales bacterium
CTGTTCGAGGAGCATCCCGTGCAGGGCAGCGGCCTCGCCGCGTTCGCGACCGCAACCGGCAAGCGCAAGGCCGCGCCGCACAACGTCGTCTCCGGGACCGCCGCCGAGCTCGGCCTCCTCGGCGGCGCGGCGCTCCTGGCCGTGCTCGGCAGCGTGCTGTGGGCGGCTCGCCATCGCCGTCCCGAAACGGACCGGCCGACGCACATCATCCTCGCCGCGCTGTTCTCGACGGTGCTGGTGCACGCGGTCTTCTACGACACGTTCTTCGCCGACCCGGCGACGTGGGTGCTCGCCGCCCTGCTCGCCTCGGGCGCCGCGCTGCCGCGCCTGGCCGCCGACGCGACGAACGCGGAGGCGCCCGCATGAGCGCCGCCCGGCGGGGGCAGGCGCTGCTCGGCGTCCTCGTGGCGCTGGTGCTGGTGTCGGTGCCGTGGCTCGGCGTCGACGCGTGGGCCTTCGATGCTCCGGCGGCGTCCGGCGGGCCGCTCGGCTGGCTGACCGCCCTCGTCGACGGCCGGTGGGATCTCGGCCTCGTGCGTGCGCCGGCGCTGATGTCCGCCGTCGCCGCCGTCGTCGCCGCGGTGCTGCTGCCCCGAGCGGAGCCGTGGCGCCGGATCGTCCTCATCGCCGCCACCGCCCTCGTCGTGCTCGCCCTGCTCGTGCCCGCGACGCTCCTGCAGGTCGGCCTGCGCGACGGCACGGAGCCCTGGTTCCACACGAACGACGCCGCGTACCAGGTCGAGCTGGCCGGCGAGCGCATCCTCGACGGCGACAACCCCTACGGCCGGACGTACCTCGGCACGGGCCTCGAGCGCTTCTACTCGCTCGACGGCACGCCGGTCACCGACGGCCGCGTCGAGACGGTCGCGCTCGACCACCTCGCGTACTTCCCCGGCCTGCCCGTGCTCGGGGCCGTCGCGGCGTCCCTGCCCGGCCCGCTCGGCGACGTGCGCATCCTGATGCTGCTGTTCGCCGTCGCGCTGGTGCCGGCCGCGCTGCTCGTGCCCGGCCCGCTCGAGCTGCGCCTCGGGGTCGGGGCGCTCCTGGCCGCCAATCCGCTGATGGTGCGCAGCACCTGGTTCGGCATCCTCGACGCGCCCGTCGTCCTCGCGCTCGTCGTGGCGTTCGCGCTCGCCCTGCGCGGCCGCTGGGGCTGGACCGGCGTCGTCGTGGCGCTCGCGCTCGCCCAGAAGCAGTACGCGATCGTCGCCGTGCCGTTCCTCGCGCTGGCGGCCTGGCAGGTCGGCGGCGCTGCCGCCCTGCGCCGCTCCGGAGTCGCCCTCGCCGCGGTCCTCGCCGCGCTGCTCGTGCCGTTCCTCCTGTGGGATCCGCGCGCCTTCCTCGACGACACCGTCGTCTACGGCACGAGCGCGTACCGGATCGTCGGCTACGGCCTCAGCGGCATCCTCGTCGACCTCGGCCTCGTCGAGCGCGACGGCTCGTACCCGTTCGCGCTGATCGCACTCGTCACGTGGCTGCCCGCCACGCTCGTGCTGCTGGTGCGCCAGCGCCGCGACCCCGCGCCGTGGCGCGCCGCGCTCGGCTTCGCGCTGTCGTTCCTCGTGCTGGCGTGGATCGCGCGCTACTTCCAGACGTCGGGGCTCGTCTACCCGCTCGCCGGGCTGCTCGTGGCCGCGCAGATCGCGCTCGCGCCGCTCCTCGCCGGGCACGGCGGCGGGTCGGCGCGCGCGGAGGAGGCCCCATGACGACGCGCATGCTGCTGGCCCGCCACGGGCACGCCACGAGCGGTCCCGATCACCGCTGGGACGCCTCGGATCCGCTGACCGACACCGGGCTCGCCCAGGCCGCCGAGCTCGGCGCCGCCCTCGCCGCCCGCGCCGAGCGCCCCGACCGGATCGTGGCCAGCCCCGCCGTGCGGGCCC
Source organism: Gaiellales bacterium (assembly GCA_049433345.1). Lineage (GTDB taxonomy): Bacteria > Actinomycetota > Thermoleophilia > Gaiellales > F1-60-MAGs149 > F1-60-MAGs149. The sequence goes on from JBMTER010000074.1 coordinate 1,884, forward strand.
AGCAGACCGCGCGGGCCTGCGCGGACGCGCTCGGGCTCGACCTCGAGACGGACCCGCGGCTGATGGAGTTCGGATCGGGCGCGCTGAGCCCGTTCACGCTCTCGGAGATGCTCGAACTCGCCCCGTACGACGACATCTGGCATCCCGACGACGCGGCCTGGGACGGCGAGACGATCGGCTCGTTCTGGCGACGGACCGGTGAGGCCGCCGAGGCGATCTGGCAGGCGGGCGGCCACCCGCTCGTGGTCAGCCACGTCGGCACCATCCAGGGCCTCCTGCGCTGGGCGATGGGGATCGCGCCGGAATCGCCCGACATGTTCGCCCTCCTCGTCGACAACGCCAGCCTGACGGACGTCGTCGTCCGCGTCGACCGCCACGGCCGGCGCCGCGCCGAGGTGCATCGACTCGGCGCGACCGATCACCTCTCGACGGTCACGGCGATCTGACCGCCGCGAACTGGTAGCGTCGGGGCATGGCCCTGCCCGAGCCGCGCATCCCCGTCGACGATCCCGGCGGCGTCTTCGCGCCCGTCCGCACCGCGAACGCCTTCGAGCAGACCGTGGAGCGGCTCGGGCGGGCGATCCGGATGGGGCTGCTCGCACCCGGCGAGCGGCTCCCGAGCGAGCGCGATCTCGCCGAGCTGCTCGCGCTCTCGCGCTCGACGGTGCGCGAGGCGCTGCGCGTCCTGCAGGAGGCCGGCTACCTGGAGGCGCGTCGCGGCCGCGGCGGCGGCACCTTCGTCGCGGACGTGATCCCCGGCGATGAGGCCCGCCCGGCGGAGGACGAGGTGCGCATCCTGCGCGGCGACGAGCTCGCGGCGCTCCTGCGCTACCGGCGCGTCCTCGAGCTCGGGACCGCGGAGATCGCCGCCGAGCGCGCCACCCCGATGGAGCGCGGCCGGCTCGCGGACCTCGTGGGCGCGATGGCCGGCCACCACCTGTCGGACTACGCCGCCTACCGCGCCCTCGACGCGCAGTTCCACATCGCGCTCGCGGCCCTGTCGGGCTCGGCCGCGCTCCTGCAGCAGGTGACGGACACGCAGGCGGCCCTGTCCGACGTCCTCAACGCGGTGCCACGATCCGAGGCGTCGATGGCCAACTCGCAGGACCAGCACCGTCGCATCCTCGCCGCCATCGAGGCGCGGGACCGCGACGCGGCCCGCGTGGCGATGCGCGAGCACCTGGAGGGCATCGAGCACCTGCTCGCCGTGCTGATGCCCCAGGCGACGGCCTGACGCCACGCGCCACGGGCGCCCTGTACCCTGCGCCCGTGGAGGTCAAGGGCCTGATCCTTTCCGGCGGCGCCGGCACGCGCCTGCGGCCGATCACGCACACGCGGGCCAAGCAGCTCGTGCCCGTGGCCGGCAAGCCGGTGCTGTTCTACGGCATCGAGGCGATGGCCGCGGCCGGGATCCGCGAGATCGGCATCATCACGGGCGACACGGGCCCGGAGATCGAGGCCGCCGTCGGGGACGGCTCGCGCTTCGGCGTCGAGGTCACGTACATCCCGCAGTCGGCACCGCTCGGCCTGGCCCATGCCGTGCTGACCGCGGAGGCGTTCCTCGGCGACAGCCCCTTCTGCATGTACCTCGGCGACAACCTCCTGCGCGACGGCGTCGCCGGCTTCGTGCAGCGCTTCCGCGAGGGCTCGGCCGACGCGATGATCCTGCTGCAGCACGTGCCCAACCCGTCCGAGTACGGGGTCGCCGAGCTCGACGCGGGCGGCGCGGTCCGGCGCCTCGTCGAGAAGCCGAAGGAGCCCCAGAGCGACCTCGCGCTGGTCGGCGTCTACCTGTTCACGCCCGCCGTGTTCGAGGCGGCGAAGGCGCTCGAGCCGTCGTGGCGCGGCGAGCTCGAGATCACCGACGCCATCCAGGGCATGGTCGATCGCGGCCTGCGCGTCGAGCCGCACGTGGTGACCGGCTGGTGGAAGGACACGGGCCAGCTCGCGGACATGCTGGAGGCCAACCGCCTCGTCCTCGACGCGATCGACACCGACGTGCAGGGCGACGTCGTCGACTCGAAGATCGAGGGCCGCGTCGTGATCGAGGCCGGCGCCACCGTCGAGCGCTGCCACATCCGCGGCCCTGTCGTGATCTGCGCGGGCGCCACGGTCCGCGACGCCTACGTCGGCCCGTACAGCGCGATCTCCGAGGACGCGCACGTCGAGCGCGCCGAGATGGAGCACGCGATCCTGCTCGAGCGCTCCTCGATCATCGGGATCGACACCCGCATCGAGGACTCCCTGATCGGCGCCGACTGCCGGATCACCCGCTCCGACGCGATCCGCTCCGCCAACCGGCTGCTCGTCGGCGACGGCTCGAGGATCGAGATCCTGTGAGCCCCGTGCCCGAGCCGACCCCGATCGACGGGGCGCTCGTGGTGCCGCTGACCCGGCACACCGACAGCCGCGGCTGGTTCCTCGAGGCGCGTCGCGAGTCCTGGTTCGAGGCGCTCGGCGGCAAGCCGAGCCGCCAGACCAACATCGTCTGGAGCCGCCAGGGCGTGATCCGCGGCCTGCACTTCCACGAGCTCGGCCAGGACGACCTCTTCTTCTGCGCGCTCGGGATGGTGCGCGTGGTCCTCTTCGACCGCCGCGAGGACTCGCCCACCTGCGGCACGGCCTGGAGCATCGACATCGGCGAGGACAACCCGTGCGCCGTCTACGTGCCCGGCCGCACGGCCCACGGCTACGAGTCCCTCACGGACTGCCTGTTCTGCTACCACGTCACGCACGAGTACAACCCGGACGACGAGAACACGTTCCCGTGGGACGACGACCGCGTCCGGCACCTGTGGTCGACCGACGCGCCGATCCTGTCGGCGCGCGACGTCGAGGCGCGATGACCGTCCTCGTCACCGGCGCGTCCGGCCAGGTCGGCCGCGCCGCCCTGCGCCTCCTCGGCGAGCGCGGCGTCGGGCTCGGCCGCGCCGAGCTCGACGTGACGGACCCCGACGCCGTGCGTGCGGCCATGGCCGAGCACAGGCCGGACCTCGTGCTGCACTGCGCCGCCTGGACCGACGTCGACGGCGCCGAGTCCGATCGCGCGGCGGCGGAGGCCGTCAACGTCCGCGGCTCGCGCCACGTCGCGGAGGCCGCCCGCGCCTGCGGGGCGCGGCTCGTCGTCCTGTCCACCGACTTCGTCTTCGACGGCACCAAGCGCGAGCCGTACGTCGAGTCCGATCCGGTCGGCCCGATCTCCGCCTACGGCGAGACGAAGCTGGCCGGCGAGCAGGCGGCGCTCGCCGCCCATCCCGAGGGCACGTGGGCGGTCCGCACGGCATGGGTCTACGACGAGACGGACGGCAACTTCCCCGGGCTGATCCGCCGCCTCGCACGGGAGCGCGACGTCCTGCGCGTCGTCACCGACCAGGTCGGCAGCCCCACCTACGCCGGCCACCTCGCCCCCGTCCTCGTCGACCTGCCCGACCGCATCGCCCCGGGCCTCGTCCACCTCGCGGGGGCGGGTGCAGCCACGCGTCTCGAGTGGGCCGCCGCCGTGGTCGCCGCGGCCGGCCTCGACTGCCGGCTCGAGCCGGCCACGAGCGACGAGTTCCCGACGCCGGCGCGCCGCCCGGCCTACTCCGTCCTCGCCTCGGAGCGCCCCGACGCGCCCGTCCTGCCGTCGTGGCGTGACGGCGTGGAGGCCTGCATGGCAGGATTCAGCGCGTGAGGCGCGTCCTCGTCACCGGCGGCTGCGGGTTCATCGGGTCGCACCTCGTGCGGCGCCTCGTGCGCGAGCACCCCGACCTCGAGGTCGTCAACATCGACCTGCTCACGTACGCGGGGCGACCCGAGAACGTCGCCGACCTCGCCGACGAGCCGCGCTACCGCTTCGTCCAGGGCGACATCGCCGACGCGGACGACGTCGCGCGCGCCGCCGAGGGCGTGGACGGCATCATCAACGTCGCCGCGGAGAGCCACGTGGACCGCTCGATCATGGGCGGCGACGAGTTCATCCGCACGAACGTGATGGGCACGAAGCGCCTGCTCGACCACGCCCGCGCGCACGGGCTGCGCTACCTGCAGGTCTCGACCGACGAGGTCTACGGCGACGTCGACGCGCCGCATCGCAGCGTGGAGACCGACCCGCTGCACGGCTCGAGCCCGTACGCGGCATCGAAGGCCGCCGGCGACCTGCTCGTCCTGTCCTACGCCCGCACCTTCGACCTCAACGCGTCGATCACGCGCGGCTCGAACACCTACGGCCCGTACCAGTTCCCCGAGAAGCTGATCCCGCTCTTCACGACGAACGCCTTCGACGGCAAGGACCTGCCGCTGTACGGCGACGGCATGCAGGTCCGCGAGATGCTCTTCGTCGAGGACCACTGCGCGGCGATCGACCTCGTCTTCCACCGGGGCGAGGCGGGCGAGGCGTACAACGTCGGCGCCGAGCACGAGGTCCCGAACATCGAGACGGCGCACCGGATCATCGAGCTGACCGGGGCCGACCCGTCCTCGCTCAAGCAGGTGGCGGACCGCCCCGGGCACGACCGCCGCTACGCGCTCGACTGCTCGAAGCTGCGGGCGCTCGGCTGGGAGCGGCGCACCGACTTCGACACGGGGCTCGCGCTGACCGTCGAGTGGTTCCGCGAGAACCGCACATGGTGGGAGGCGATCAAGGCCGGCCAGGCCTTCGCCGACTACGCCGAGAAGAACTACGGCGCCCGCGGGTAGCCGATGCGCGTCCTCGTCGCCCGCTGCTCGATCGGGTACTCGGGACGCCTGACCACGCGCCTCGCCGAGGGCGAGCGCATCCTCATCTTCAAGGACGACGGCTCCGTCTGCATCCACGGCCCGAAGGGCTTCAAGCCGATCAACTACATGTCGGGGCCGACCGCCGTCACGGAGGAGGACGGGCTGATCGCCGTGCGCCGGCCCGAGACCGGCGAGAGCCTCCTGATCGAGGTGCACGAGGTGATCGCCGACTCCACCCACGCCCTCGTCGATAGCGCCGTCCTCGAGCGCGAGGGCCGCGAACTCGAGCTGCACGCCCTGCTCGAGCGCAGCCCCGACCTGATCGAGGAGGGCCTCGAGATCCTCGAGCGCGAGCGCGCCACCGACGTCGGCCCCGTCGACTTCCTCGCGAAGGACACCGACGGCCGCATCGTCCTCGTCGAGGTCAAGCGCGTGAAGGCCGTCGTCGCCGCCGTCGAGCAGGTGGTCCGCTACCGCGAGCACATCGAGAAGGACGCGGCCTACGCGGGCGCCCGTGCGCTCGTCGTGGCGCCCGAGTTCGCGCCGCAGGCCCGCAAGCTCGCCGAGCGACGCGACGTCGAGTGCGTCACGCTCGACGTGGCGGCGCTCTACGCGGGCACCGAGGCCGACCCGACGCTGTTCTGAGGCGCGTCGTCAGACGCTGACGACGACGGGCACCGCGCCGGTCGCGACGACCCGGTACGTGCCGCGCTTGACCCGCACCGTGCGGCTCCCCGTCGGCGCGCGGTACACGCCCGCCGGCACCCAGCGACCGTTGCGGCGCACCTGCAGCCGGAAGGAGCGCGTGCCGACCGGCAGGACGACGCGGATGCCGCCGCGCACCGCGCGCGCCCGGACGGCGATGGGCTTCGCGGCCGCGGTGGCCGGCGTCGACGCGCTCGGCGCAGCCGCAGCGCCGTCCGTCGCGGCGGGGACTGGATCGGGGGCCGGGACGGCGACTCCGGTCCCCGTCACGGAGATCGCCTCGGCGGCGACGCGCGCGTCCGTCGGGATCGCCACCGACCCGCTGGCGGATCCGGCCTCCTGCGGTGCGAAGGCGACCGAGAAGGTGCACGACATCCCGGCGGCGAGGATGCGGCTGCTGCAGGCGTCCTGGTCGATCGAGAACGGCGCGGCCGCCGTCAGCGCGCCCATGGTCATCGCCGCATCACCCGAGTTGCGCACGGTGATCGCCGCGCCCGTCGTCGTCGTGCCGACCGTACGTGCGCCGAAGCCCTGTTGCGTGGTGTCGACG
>JBMTER010000075.1:0-7787 GCA_049433345.1 Gaiellales bacterium
CCGACGATCCCGACCTGGAGGACCTGGCCGCGGCCGCGCGCGAACAGCTCCGCGGCGAAGGCCACCGCCATGTTCGCGACCAGCAGCGCGGCCGACAGCAGCCATGCGTCGAGCGGCCAGCCGGCCGCCCAGAAGACGGGCAGCGCCACGAGGCACGGCACGATCGCCGTGAAGCGCAGGGCGAGCGCGAGGCGGTAGCGGGTCGGCGTCATCGTCATCGGGGCTTGAAGTGGCGGAGGTAGAGGAGGTAGAAGCCGAGCACGAGCCCGATCGTCGCGCCGGCCATGATGCCCAGCGCGAGCCGATCGATGAGGAGCCCCACGGCCGCGCCGATGGCCCCGACGAGCACAATCCCGGCGATCACGTACATCCCGGCGGCGAGTCCGGAGGCGTCTGGGCCCCCGCCCTGTCCCGTCGTTCCGATGGTGGTCTCCTGGTGTCCTGCTCGGCCCGTCGCCGGGCACCGGGAAACCTAGCAGGACAGCCTCCCGCTGGGGGGCGCGCTCAGCGCCCGGCGCGGGCGAACGGCCGCGCCACGGGCGCGTCGTCGTCGGCCGGGCTCGTGCGGGCGAGGCCGAGCCGGCGCAGGTGCCGGTACTTGACGAGCTGGAGCGCGGTCACGACGTACCAGCTGACCCAGAGAGCGATCAGCCCGAACAGGGTCAGGCCGACCGTCGGCCAGAGGTTCCAGTCGCCGTCCGTGCGGTACGGGAACAGGCGCACGGCGAGCGCGAACGCGGCCAGCACCCCCGACCACAGGTAGAGCAGCAGGCAGGCCTGCCGCTGCGAGTAGCCGACGCGCAGCAGCCGGTGGTGGAAGTGGCTGCGGTCCGCGCTCGCGATCGAGCGGCCGGCGCGGACGCGCTTGAGGATCACGAAGGAGGTGTCGAGGATCGGCACGAGCAGCACCACGAGCGGGAACACGAGCGCGAGCGCGGCGGCCGTCTTCATCACGCCCTGGATCGACACGCAGGCCAGGAGGAAGCCGAGCACGAGCGCGCCCGAGTCGCCCATGAAGACCTTCGCGGGGTGGAAGTTCCAGGGGAGGAAGCCGAGGCAGGCGCCGGCGATGGCGGCGGCGAGGACGCCGGCGGAGATGCGGCCCAGCGACAGGGCGAGGACCGCGAACGTGAGCGCGCTGATCGCGCAGACGCCGGCGGCGAGGCCGTCCATGCCGTCGGCGAGGTTGACGATGTTGGCGACGGCGACGATGAAGATCATCGTCAGGGGGTAGGCGAGCAGGCCGAACGAGATGGCGCTCGGCTCGATGAACGGCACCGTCACCCCGTCGATCGTCATGCCCCCGAGGACGGGGATGGCGGCGCACGCGATCTGCCCGGCGAACTTCGCGAGCGGCGGCAGGCCGACCTTGTCGTCGACGGCGCCGAGCAGGCAGATCAGGGCCGCGCCGAGCAGGATCAGCCGGTAGCGCTCGTCGACGTCGAGGTTCGGCAGGACGGCGGCGAGGATGCCGAGGAGGATGGCGACCCCGCCGAGCAGCGGGATCGGCCGGTCGTGGATGCGCCGCCCGCCCGGCCGGTCGACGACGCCGAGGCGCCAGGCGACCCGCATCAGCACCGGCGTCAGCGCGAACGCCACGGCGATCGCGATGACGAGCGCGTAGAGCGCCGACGGCGAGACGTCGAGCCGGGTCAGGGTATCGGCCACCGCGCCTCAGGCTACCCCGCGCACGGGACGCGCCCGGGCCGGGCCGCCGCTAGTCGGCGTGGTTCGACGAGAACCCGCGCATCCCCGCGTAGAGCGGGCGCCGCGCGAGGATCGCGTCGATCTCGCCGCGCAGCCGGTCGAGGTCGGCCCCGTCGGTGACGCAGGCGGCGATGATCCGGCCGACCTCCGCGAAGTCGGCCTCGTCGAGGCCGCGCATCGTCGCGGCGGGGGTGCCGATGCGGACGCCGCTGGTCTCCATCGCGGGCCGCGGGTCGAACGGGATCGAGTTGCGGTTGACCGTGACGTGGATCGAGTGCAGCCGGTCCTCGGCCTGCTTGCCGGAGAACGGGCTGTCCTGCAGGTCGAGCAGCACGAGGTGCGTGTCGGTGCCGCCGGAGACGAGCTTCTGGCCGCCGGCCAGCAGGGCCTCGGCGAGGGCCTGCGCGTTCAGGCGCACCTGCCGCTGGTAGTCCCGGAAGGCGGGCGTCTGGGCGATGCCGAAGGCGACGGCCTTGCCGGCCACGCCGTGGCAGAGCGGGCCGCCCTGGAGCCCGGGGAAGAGCCCCGAGTCGACCTTCTTCGCCCACTCCTCGGTGCAGAGGATGAAGCCGGCGCGCGGACCGGCCAGCGACTTGTGCACCGTCGACGTGACGACGTCGGCGTGCGGGACGGGGCTGGGGTGCTCGCCGGCCGCGACGAGGCCGGAGATGTGCGCCATGTCGACCATGAAGCGCGCGCCGACCTCGTCGGCGATCGCCCGGAAGGCGGCGAAGTCGAGCGTGCGCGGGTACGCGCTCGCGCCGGTCACGATCAGCGCCGGCTTGTGCTCGTGGGCCTGGCGGGCGACGTCCTCCATGTCGATCGTGCCCGTCTCCGGCGAGACGCCGTAGTGCACGAAGTCGTAGTACTTGCTCGACGAGTTGACGGGGTGGCCGTGGGTCAGGTGGCCACCGTGGTCGAGGCGCAGCGCGAGCACGGTGTCGCCGGGCTGGAGCAGCGCCAGGTAGGCGGCCATGTTGGCCTGCGCGCCGGCGTGCGGCTGCACGTTGGCGTGGTCGGCGCCGTAGAGGTCCTTCGCGCGCTGGATCGCGAGCGCCTCGATCTCGTCGACGACGTCGCAGCCGCCGTAGTAGCGCTTGCCGGGGTAGCCCTCGGCGTACTTGTTGGTCGCCACGCTGCCGACGGCCTCCATCACGGCCGGCCAGGTGAAGTTCTCCGAGGCGATCAGCTCGAGCTCGTCGCGCTGGCGGTCCAGCTCGGCGTCGAGGAGGCGCGCGATCTCGGGGTCGACGGTCTCGAGCCCGGCGCTGCGCAGGGTCGCGATGGAGTTCTCGGTGGTGGCCATGGCCGGCAGTGTACGACCCGACGGCCGGCGGGGCTACACGCGCCGCGCCGACACGACGCGCTCGACGCCGGCGAGGTCGCGGTGGCGCTCCACGTCCCCGAAGCCGCCGGCCGCGAGCAGCTCGGAGACGGCGGCCGCCTGCTCGTCGGAGACCTCGAGCACGATCGCGCCCCCCGGGGCGAGCCGCGCCGGGGCCTGCCCGATCAGGCGCCGCTGCAGGTCCATGCCGTCGGGGCCGCCCCACAGGGCGAGGCCCGGCTCGTGGCGAACCACGCCGGGCTCGGTGCGCGGGTCGCCATCGGGCACGTACGGCAGGTTCGCGGCGATCACGTCGAACGGCCCGTCGACGCCATCGAGCAGGTCCGCCTCCCGGAGGGCCACGTCGAGGCCGAGCCGCGCGGCGTTCTCGCCGGCGAGGGCGAGCGCGTCGGCCGAGAGGTCGACCGCGAGCACCGCCGCGTCGGGCCGCTCGTGCTTGACGGACAGGGCCACGGGCCCGGCGCCCGTGCCGACGTCGACGAGCCGGCCGCCGCGGGGCAGGAGCGCGAGCGCGACCTCGACCAGGGTCTCCGTCTCGGGTCGCGGCATCAGGGCGCGCGCGTCCGTCCGGAGGGTCAGCCGCCGGAAGCCCGTCTCCCCGACGATGTAGGCCACGGGCTCGAGGTCGGCGCGCCGGCGCAGCAGCGGCCGGATCGCCGCGAGCTCGTCCGGGGCCAGCGGCCGGTCGTGGTGCAGGTAGAGGTCGAGCCGCGCCATCCCGAGCGCGTGCCCGACGATCAGCTCGGCGTCGAGCCGCGCGGTCGGGCTGCCCTTCGCCGCGAGGTAGGCGCTCGACAGCGCGACGACGTCCTTGACGGTGCGGATCCCGCCGGGGATCGCCTCAGCCATCGGCCCCGGCCGCGGCCGCCTCGAGCTGCGCGCGGTTCCAGTCGTCGCGCAGGGCCTCGGTGTACGGCTCGAGCTGGCCGAGCAGGACCTGCTCGAGGTCGTGCGTCGTGAACTTGATGCGGTGGTCCGTGACGCGGCTCTGCGGGTAGTTGTAGGTGCGGATCTTCTCCGAGCGGGCGCCCGTGCCGATCTGCGAGGCGCGCGCGGCGCCGCGCTCGGCGTCGAGCCGCTCGCGCTCGGCCTCGTAGAGGCGGGCGCGCAGGATCTTCATGGCGCGCTCGCGGTTCTGCAGCTGGGAGCGCTCGTCCTGGCAGGCCACGACGACGCCGGTCGGCAGGTGCGTGATGCGGACGGCGGAGTCCGTCGTGTTGACGGACTGCCCGCCGGGCCCGGTCGAGCGGTAGACGTCGATCTTGAGGTCCTTCTGGTCGATCGTGATCTCGACCTCCTCGGCCTCGGGCAGGACGGCCACGGTGGCGGTCGAGGTGTGGATGCGGCCCTGCGCCTCGGTCGCCGGGACGCGCTGCACGCGGTGCACGCCCGACTCCCACTTGAAGGCGGAGTAGGCGCCGTCCCCGGTGATCTCGAAGGAGATGTCGCGCAGGCCGCCCGCGTCGGACGGGTCGGAGCTGAGCGCCTGGTGCTTGAAGCCGAGCCGGTCGGCGTAGCCCGTCAGCATGCGGTAGAGGTCGGCGGCGAACAGGGCCGCCTCCTCGCCGCCGGTGCCCGCGCGGATCTCGACGATCACGTTGCGCTCGTCGGCGGGGTCGCGCTCGAGCATCGCGATCCTGAGCTCCTCCTCGAGTCCGGGCAGCGCGGCCCGGGCCGCGGCCTGCTCCTCCTCGAGGTAGGCGCGCACGTCGGGGTCCTCCTCGCCGTCGAGCGCCTCGGCGGCGTCGGCGGCGGTCTGCGTGGCCTCCCGCCAGGCGACGGCGAGGGCGTGCGCGTCGGCGAGGCGGCGGTGGCGGCGACCGGCCTCGGCGAGCCGCTGGTGGTCGGCCAGGACGGCGGGGTCGGCGAGCTCGGCCTCCGCCTCGGCGAAGGCGCGCTCGATCTGCTGGACGAGGGGCTCCACGGCGCTTCGAAGCCTACGCGCGGCGGGTCGGCGCGCGCCTCACGCCATCACGTCGACGTCGGCCTCGGCGCGGCGGCGGCGGTTGAGCTCCTCGCGGGCCAGCACGGCGTCGAGGGCGGCGACGGCGACCTCGAGGTGCTCGGCGTCGGCGGGCCGCGTGGTCAGCCGCTGCAGGAGCAGGCCCGGCCAGAGCACGGCGCGCACGACGGGGTTCGCACCGTAGCGGCCGGCGAGCCGGATCACCTCGTAGGCGATGCCGGCGATGACGGGCACGAGCAGGATCCGCGAGAGGATCACGAGCCACAGGTCGGGGCGGCCGACGAAGGCGAAGACGATGATCGCGATCACCATCACCCACAGGAGGAAGGCGGTGCCGCAGCGCAGGTGGATGCGCGAGTGCAGGGCGGCCGCCTCCGGGGTGCGCGGGGCGCCGGCCTCGAGCGCGTTGAGGGCCATGTGCTCGGCGGCGTGGAACTGGAACACGCGGCGCAGGTCGGGCAGGAGCGCGAGGACGAGCAGGTAGCCGATGAACAGGGCGACGCGGATCAGCCCCTCGAGCAGCACGAACAGGACGGTGTCGTCGACGGGCACGAGGCTGGCCACCACCCCCGGCACGACCTTGAAGAAGGCGATCGAGAAGACGAGGGCGCCGACGAGCGCGATCGCGATCTCCTTGCGGCCGAGCTCCGCCTCGCCCGCCCCCGCGTCCGCGCCGTCGCCGACCCCATCGCGGTCGTGGTCGTGGTCGGAGGCCGACAGGCGCGCGGCCAAAGACAGCGCCTTCATGCCGATCACGAGCGACTCGCCGAGCGCGACGACGCCGCGGATCACGGGCCAGCGCAGGAGCGGGCTGCGCAGCGCGACGGAGCGGGCGTCCTCGACGACGGTGGTGATGCGGCCGTCGGGCCGGCGCACGCTGACCGCCCACGCCGACGGCGTGCGCATCATCACGCCCTCGACGACGGCCTGGCCCCCGACGGCGGCGCTCACGCGGGACCGCCCGTCCGGGCTACGCGCCGGCCTTGCCGGACTTCTTGGCGAGGCGCTTGTTGAAGCGCTCGACCCGGCCGCCGACGTCGATCAGCTTCTGGGTGCCGGTGTAGAACGGGTGGCAGGCGGAGCACAGCTCGACCGCGTAGTCGCCCTTGGTCGAGCGCGTCTCGAACGAGTTGCCGCACGTGCAGGTGATCGTCACGACGGGGTAGTCGGGATGCAGGTCCGCCTTCATCGCGCGGCACCGTAGCAGGGCGCGGCGGGCACGCGCGCCGAACCGGGGACCCGACGTCGGCGGCGGCCGGCGTCGCGAGCCGCGGCCTTTCGCGCGGCCAAAGGCTCGGTTAGCATGCCTTTCGGAACCGCCGCGCGGCGGCATCGCACCGACACGGAGGAGAGAAGCACCGGTGGCCAGCCCCAAGAACCGCGAGGAGGTCCGCCGCCGCCTGAAGGCCGACGGCATCGACTTCCTCTTCGCCCAGTTCGTCGACATGCACGGCAAGCCGAGCGCGAAGCTCGTCCCGGCCGAGCGCCTCGACATGCTGTTCGACGACGGCGCCGGCTTCGCCGGCTTCGCCGCCGGCCCGATCGGCCACACCCCCGCCTCGCCCGACATCGCCGCGATGCCCGACCCCGCGTCCTACACGCCGGTGCCGTTCAAGCCGGGCCTCGCCCGCTTCGCCTGCGACATCACGATCGACGGCGAGGCGTACAACTACTGCCCGCGCACGATCCTCAAGAACGCGCTGGCGCGCGCCGAGAAGCTCGGCTACCGGCTCAAGACCGGCATCGAGCTCGAGTTCTTCCTGCTCAAGGAGCGGGACGGCCGGATCGTCCTCGCCGACGACCTCGACACCATGGAGCAGCCCTGTTACGACATCAAGGGCCTGACCCGGTCGTACGACTTCATCTCGCAGCTGTCGCGCAACCTCAACCAGCTCGGCTGGGGCAACTACGCCAACGACCACGAGGACGCCAACGGGCAGTTCGAGCTCAACTTCGAGTACGACGACGCCCTGCGCACGGCCGACAAGGCGATCTTCTTCCGCTACATGGTCCACGCGATGGCGCAGGAGCGGGGCCTCCTGACCACGTTCATGCCGAAGCCCTTCTCGCACCTGACGGGCAACGGCGGCCACCTGCACATCTCGCTGTGGGACAAGACCGGCAGGAAGAACCTGTTCGAGGACCCGAGGGACCCGCGCGGCCTCGGCCTGTCGAAGCTCGCCTACCAGTTCCTCGGCGGCATCATCGACCACATGGAGGGCCTGACCGCCCTGTTCGCGCCGACCGTCAACTCGTACAAGCGGATGGGCGTCGGCGCCCCCACCTCGGGCGCCACCTGGGCCCCGGCCTACGCCACCTACGGGATGAACAACCGCACCCAGGCGATCCGCATCCCGGCGCCCGGCCGGATCGAGATCCGCGCGGTCGACGGCTCGGCCAACCCGTACCTCGCCAGCGCCGCGCTCCTGGCGGCCGGCATCGAGGGCATCGCCGCCAAGGCCAACCCGGGCGAGCCGAACCTCGACAACCTCTACGAGCTGACACCCGACCAGATCCGCCGCAAGCGCATCAAGACGCTGCCGGCGAACCTGCTCGACGCGACGCGCGCCGCCGAGAAGGACAAGGTGCTGCGCGACTGGCTCGGCTCGATGGACGGCCGCCCGTACCTCGACTACTTCGCCGAGGTCAAGCGAGCCGAATGGCAGGAGTTCCACACGCAGGTCTCCGACTGGGAGCTGCGCCGCTACCTGACCCTGTTCTAGGCCGTCCGGCCCCCTCCCCCCCCGGCGCGGGGCCGGGGGGGGGGGGGGG